>NZ_JBHVET010000363.1:0-8167 GCF_042802135.1 Kitasatospora sp. NPDC057512 | reverse complement strand
CCCCTGCCGCGACGGGGGTGACGCATGTTACAGAGCCGGGAGCGCCCGGCAGCCGGACGCCCGGGGCGGGCACCCGCACGGGCGAACTACAGTCGTCGGTATGACGAGAACCCCGGACAGCGTCGTCCGCTCCTACATCGACCAGCACCAGGCCGCGTTCCTCGCCGACCTCTCCGAGTGGCTGGCCATCCCCTCGGTCTCCGCCGACCCGGCCCGGGCCGGCGAGGTGCGGCGCTCGGCCGAGTGGCTGGCCGCCAAGCTGGCGGAGACCGGCTTCCCGGTCGCCGAGGTGTGGGAGACCGACGGACTGCCGGCGGTGTTCGCCGAGTGGCCCTCCGGGGACCCGTCCGCGCCGACCGTCCTGGTCTACGGGCACCACGACGTGCAGCCCGCGGCCCGGGAGGACGGCTGGGAGACCGAGCCGTTCACCCCGACCGTGGTCGACGGCCGGCTGTACGCGCGCGGCGCCGCCGACGACAAGGGCCAGGTGTTCTTCCACACCCTGGGGGTGCGCGCCCACCTGGCCGCCACCGGCCGCACCGCGCCGGCCGTCAACCTCAAGCTGCTGATCGAGGGCGAGGAGGAGTCCGGCTCGCCGAACTTCGCCGACCTGGTCCGGCGCGAGGCCGGGCGGCTGGCCGCCGACGTGGTCGTCATCTCGGACACCGGCATGTGGTCCGCGACCACGCCGACCGTCTGCACCGGCATGCGCGGCCTGGCCGACGCCCAGATCGACCTGTACGGGCCGGACACCGACATCCACTCCGGCTCCTTCGGCGGCGCCGTGCCCAACCCGGCCCAGGTCGCGGCGGAGCTGGCCGCCGCCCTGCACGACGCCGACCGCAGGGTCGCGATCCCGGGCTTCTACGACGGCGTCGTCGAGCTCACCGGGACCGAGCGCGAGCTGTTCGCCGAGCTGCCCTTCGACGAGGAGCAGTGGCTGCGGGTCGCCAAGTCGTACGGCACCCGCGGCGAGGCCGGCTACTCCACCCTGGAGCGGATCTGGGCCCGCCCGACCGCCGAGGTCAACGGCATCTGGGGCGGCTACACCGGCCCCGGCGGCAAGACCATCGTCCCCGCCTCGGCGCACCTCAAGCTGTCCTTCCGGCTGGTCGCCGGGCAGGAGGTGGAGAAGGTCCGCGAGGCGGTGCGGGACTGGGTGGCCGGGCGGGTGCCCGAGGGCGTCCGGTACGAGCTGGTCTTCCCCGGCGCGACCCGGCCCTGCCTGACCCCGCTGGACCACCCGGCGCTCCAGTCCACCGTCCGGGCGATGGGGCGGGCCTTCGAGCAGAAGATCCTCTTCACCCGCGAGGGCGGCTCCGGCCCGGCCGCCGACCTCCAGGACGCGCTGGGCGCGCCGGTGCTGTTCCTCGGCATCTCGGTGCCCTCGGACGGCTGGCACTCGGTCAACGAGAAGGTCGAGCTGGACCTGCTGGCCAAGGGCGTGGAGACGGCCGCGTACCTCTGGGGCGACCTGGCCGAGAACTTCCGGCCGGGGGCATGACCCCCACCGCGCGCACCATGGCAGCCAGATCACTCATCCGGATGATTCACCACATGGGGATGGAACAGACGTGAGCACCGTGCCTGAGACCGAGCGCCCGCTGCCCCTGGCCCTGGCCCGGTCCGGAGTGGACCGGGCGGCCGAGCACCGCCTCGACGAGCCCTGGCTGGCGGCCGCCTGGAGCCACCCGAGCACCCGGGTCCTGCCGATCGCCGGCGGCGAGGCGTTCGTGGTCGACACCGCGCAGGGCACCGAACTCGTGCTGATGCCCTCCTTCGAGGCGCCGCAGACCGGCGACCGGTACTTCCTCGGCACCGACCAGGACGGAGTCTCGTACTTCGCGCTGGCGGGCGAGAGCCTGCCCGGGCGGCTGGACGGCGACGCCCGCCCGGCCGGGCTGCGCGAGGTCGGCGGGCTGCTGTCCGACCGGGACGCCGGGCTGCTGGTGCACGCCGTGGCGCTGGAGCACTGGCACCGGCTGCACAGCTTCTGCTCGCGCTGCGGGCACCCGACCGAGAAGGCCGGCGCCGGGCACGTGCGGCGCTGCACCTCCTGCGCGGCCGAGCACTACCCGCGCACCGACCCGGCGGTGATCATGGTGATCACCGACGAGCAGGACCGCTGCCTGCTCGGCCGCCAGGCGCTGTGGCCGGAGGGCCGCTGGTCGACGCTGGCCGGCTTCGTCGAGCCGGGGGAGTCGATCGAGCAGGCGGTGGCCCGCGAGGTGCACGAGGAGGCCGGCGTCAAGGTCGGCGAGGTGCGCTACGTGGCCAGCCAGCCCTGGCCGTTCCCGTCCAGCCTGATGCTCGGCTTCCTGGGCAGGGCGCTGCCCGGCGGCACCGAGATCACCGTGGACGGCGAGGAGCTGGCCGAGGCGCGCTGGTTCTCCCGCGAGGAGCTGCGCGCCGGGATGGAGGCGGGCGAGATCCTGCCGCCGTCCGGCATCTCGATCGCCCGGCACCTGGTCGAGCTCTGGTACGGGGAGCCGCTGCCCTCGGCGGCGCGCTGGTAATCCAGGACGAAAGGGGGGCGCGTGGTCAATTCCATGCGCCCCCTTTTTTCTCTCCAACCCCTTCCCGAATTCACCACGACCAGCTGTTCGTATCCGGACGGGCCAGTTCTGCTACCGGGAGGGGTCGGCGCGGGGGCGCATTCAACCCGCTCGGACGATATTGCCGGAAACGGCTGATACCGGCTCACCGTGCTCGCTACATTCACGAGGGTGACAATCCCCCGGGGCACCGCCCAATCCCCCAAATACCAGCGCCTCGCCGCCGACCTGCGCCGCCGGATCGCCGAGGGCGAGTTCACCGCCGACGCCGCCCTGCCGGTCGAGAGCGAACTGGAGCGCCAGTACGGCGTCGCCCGCAACACCGTCCGGCTCGCCGTCGACGTCCTGGTCAACGAGGGCCGCCTGGTCCGCCTCCAGGGCAAGGGCACGTACCTGCGCGAACACCCCGTCCTGGACCACCGCGCCTACGGCCCCGGCCTGACCCCCGCGCCGCGCGACTGCCTCGCCGCGCCCTCCGACGTCTACCTCGGCGAGGCCGCCGAAGCCGGGCGGGAACTCGGCACCGACTTCGAGATGATGATCGTCCGGGCCCGGGTGGACATCGCCGAACGGCTCGGACTGCGCCCCGGCGAGGCCATCGTGGTCCGCCGCCAGCTGCGGCTGCTCGACCGCGAGCCGTACTCCATCGAGGAGAGCCACTACCGGGCCGGCCTCGCCGCCGGCACCCCGCTGATGGAGCCCGACCCCGTCGAGGGCGGCGACGAGGCGGTGCTCGCCGTCCTCGGACGCACCGAGATCGGCGCGGTGGACCACCTGGTCGCGCGGATGCCGGGCCCCGAGGAGGCCCAGTGGTTCCAGGGCGGCCCCGGCGTGCCGCTGATGGTGCAGACCCGCGTCACCTACGACCGGCGCGGGCCGGTGCGGGTCATCGAGACCCGCTACTCGGCCGACCGCAGCCGGCTCGTCTACGGCGTCGGCGACCTCGGCGCCCGCACCACCCTGCCCGCCCCCGCCGCGCCCGTCGACCCGGCCCGGGCCGACGCGCCGTGACGCGCGCCGGCCCCGGTGGCCCGGGCCACCGGGGCCGGTCGGGCCCGGGGCGGGTGGGTGCGGGCCCGGTGGGGTCAGGCCGCCAGGGCCTTCTTGACCTGCAGCAGGCTCGGGTTGGTCATCACGACCTGCTCGCCGCCGCCCACCGGCGTCACCAGCACCGTCGGGACGGTCTGGTTCCCGTTGTTCACCGACTCGACGAAGGACGCCGACGCCGGGTCCTCCTCGATGTTGATCTCGGTGTAGCCGATGCCTTCACGGTCCAGCTGGCTCTTGAGTCGGTTGCAGTACCCACACCAGGTCGTGCTGTACATCGTCACGGTGCCGGACATCGAGGGGGCTCCTTCGAAAGAGGGGGGCGTACGGTCTCCGGCAGGAACGTCCACCGGGCGGCGGACATTCCGGAGCGCCGTCGACCGTCGCGCGTCACGCGTCGCGCGGAGTGATCATCCTGCGATCACACCGGGCCTGTGGACAACCCCGTCCGCGATGTCCCCCCGGGCTGAGAGGATGGAACGCATGCAGGAAGACCTCTTGAGCGGCAGCCCGTACGACGGCCCCCACGGCTCCCCCTGGGCCGACCCCGGTGCCGACACGGGCCCGGACGCCGTGCTCGCCGGGCTCGACCCCGAGCAGCGCGCCGTCGCCACCGCCCTGCACGGTCCCGTCTGCGTCCTGGCCGGCGCCGGCACCGGCAAGACCCGCGCCATCACCCACCGGATCGCCTACGGCGTGCGCAGCGGCGTCTACCACCCCCAGCAGGTCCTCGCCGTCACCTTCACCGCCCGCGCCGCCGGCGAGATGCGCGGCCGGCTGCGCCAGCTCGGCGCCGAGGGAGTCCAGGCCCGCACCTTCCACGCCGCCGCGCTGCGCCAGCTCCAGTACTTCTGGCCGCGCGCCGTCGGCGGCCCCGTCCCCCAGCTCCTGGAACGCAAGGTCCAGCTCGTCGCCGAGGCGGCCGGCCGCTGCGGCCTGCGCGTCCAGCGCACCGAACTGCGCGACCTCACCGCCGAGATCGAATGGGCCAAGGTCACCCAGATCGCCCCGGAGGACTACCCCGCGGCCGTCGCCAAGTCCGGCCGCGAGGCCCCCCGCGACCCGGCCGAGACCGCCCAGGTCTACCGCGTCTACGAGGAGGCCAAGAGCCGCCGCGGCAGCATGGACTTCGAGGACGTCCTGCTGCTCACCGCCGCCATCCTGGAGGACCGCCCGGACATCGCCGACCAGGTCCGCTCCCAGTACCGGCACTTCACCGTCGACGAGTACCAGGACGTCTCCCCGCTCCAGCAGCGCCTGCTCGACCGGTGGACCGGCCCCGACGGCGGCGCCAGCCTCTGCGTCGTCGGCGACGCCAGCCAGACCATCTACTCCTTCACCGGCGCCACCCCCGACTACCTGCTCAACTTCCGCACCCGGCACCCCGAGGCGACGGTGGTCAAGCTGGTCCGCGACTACCGCTCCACCCCCCAGGTCGTCCACCTCGCCAACGGACTGCTCGCCCAAGCCCGCGGCGAGGCCGCCCGCCACCGCCTGGAGCTCGTCTCCCAGCGCGAGGCCGGCCCCGAGCCGGTCTACACCGAGTACGAGGACGAGCCCACCGAGGCCGAGACCACCGGCCGCCGGATCAAGGACCTGCTCGCCGCCGGGGTGCGCGCCAGCGAGATCGCGGTGCTGTTCCGCACCAACGGCCAGTCCGAGGTCTACGAGCAGGCCCTCGCCGACCTCGGCGTGCCGTACCAGCTCAAGGGCGCGGAACGGTTCTTCGAACGCCCCGAGGTGCGGGACGCCGGCGTGCTGCTGCGCGGCGCCGCCCGGGCCGCCTCCGACCCGCTCACCGACGGCGCCCCCGACCTGGCCGGCCAGGTCCGCGCGGTCCTGGCCACCCGCGGCTTCACCGCCGAGCCCCCGGCCGGCTCCGGTGCCGTCCGGGACCGCTGGGAGTCGCTGGCCGCCCTGGTCCGGCTGGCCGAGGAGTTCGAGCGCACCCGCACCGCGGCCGGCCAGGACACCGACCTCGCCGCCTACGTCGCCGAGCTGGACGCCCGCGCCGCGGCCCAGCACGCCCCGGCCGTCGAGGGCGTCACGCTCGCCTCGCTGCACGCCGCCAAGGGCCTCGAATGGGACGCCGTCTTCCTGGTCGGCCTCACCGAGGGCACCCTGCCGATCATCTACGCCAAGACCGACGAGCAGGTCGAGGAGGAACGCCGCCTCCTCTACGTCGGCGTCACCCGGGCCCGCAAGCACCTCAGCCTCTCCTGGGCGCTCTCCCGCTCCCCGGGCGGCCGGGCCAGCCGCAAGCCGACCCGCTTCCTGGACGGGCTGCGCCCCGGCTCCGCCGCCCCGGGCGCGCGCACCGGCGCGCGCGGCGGGCGGGGGGGCGTCGAGCCCGGCGAGCGCTCCGCCGCCCGGCGGGCCCGCGGACCGGTCAAGTGCCGGGTCTGCGACAAGGTGCTCACCGAGGCCGTCGAGCGCAAGCTGCGCCGCTGCGAGAGCTGCCCGTCCACGATGGACGAGGGGCTGTACGAGCGGCTGCGCGAGTGGCGGGCCCGGCAGGCGAAGAAGCAGGGCGCGCCGGCCTACGTGGTGTTCACCGACGCCACGCTGATGGCGATCGCCGAGGACGTGCCCGCCGGCCGCGGTGAGCTGGCGGCCATCTCCGGGGTCGGCGCGATGAAGCTGGACAAGTACGGGGCCGCCGTGCTCTCGTTGTGTGCGGGGGAGGAGCCCGAGGAGGATCCGGACGACGTCGAGGACGGCGGTCCGGCCGATCAGGCCTGAGCAGGTCCGAGCGCGGTCCCAGGGGCCGCTCCGAGGGTTTCGGAACCCGTCGTGTGACGTGCCGAAGAACTCGCGTGAAAAATAGTTTGCGCCGCGTACCGGGAGCGCAATAGCCTGCCGGAGCGGTCAAGGGGACGCGGTCGCACGGGGTGAAACCTGTGCCGATGCCCCTCGCCCGAGAGCTTTACCGAGACAGACATCCGAACATTCGGAGCCAGGGAGACCAGGCTCCGCGAGACGCCGAGAGGAGGCGAAGACAGTGGGAAACATCATGATCACCAAAATGACTGGCCAGACCGTTGTCGCTGCCTCCCTGCGTGCCGCCCGTCTGCGGGCGCTCGCCGAGCTCGGTGGAACCGGTCTGGGTCTCGACACCACCGGTGTCTCCGCTCCCGTTGTCAGTGGTCTTGGACACACTGATCTGTGCTTCACGGGCGGCAGGAGCTTCGAAGGCACCTCTGTCGAGACCGGTCTGTCCCGTGACTGGGCGTCGTTCGGTACGTCGTGCTCCCTGCGCGACGAGCGACCGACCCAGGCACCGAAGGCAGCAGTAGCCGCCGCCATGCATGGCGGCTATGCGCAGGTCGTCGGTGCCGGAAACACCCAGAAGCAGAACGAGCAGCAGATTAACCAGGCCATGGCCGCCTTCGCGGGCGCCGAGGCCATCCGGATGCAGGCCTTCCGCGGCCCTGAACCCTGGAGAGAACGAACCTGAGCCAGCCTCAGGTCGGCACCTCCAGGGCCGCGGAACCCGTCACACCGGGATCCGCGGCCCTTCTGTTTTGTCCGGTACGCAAGACCACCCAGGCCCTCCGGGGCCTCCGGCCCAGCACCACCAGTCACCTGGGCCGGAACCACTGAGAAAAGACGAGGAAGACGCCCACAGTGTCCACGGTCATCACACCGCCCACCCCGTCCGTACCGCCGACAAGCCAGATCACCAAGGCCGACCAGGCCGACCCCCCGGAGGTTCCTTCCATGCAGCTCAGCTCGATCGAGCAGGCCGAGTCCCTCGGTCTCCCCATCCCCTGCCGCGCCTTCGACCCCGAGGTCTTCTTCGCGGAGACGCCGGCCGACGTCGAGTACGCGAAGTCGCTCTGCGGCACCTGCCCGGTGAAGGAGGCCTGCCTGGCCGGCGCCCTGGAGCGGCGCGAGCCGTGGGGCGTCTGGGGCGGCGAGCTGTTCGTCCAGGGCGTCGTGGTGGCGCGCAAGCGTCCCCGTGGCCGTCCGCGCAAGACCGAGGTCATGGCATGAACCCCGCCCACGAGGCCAGGGTCGTCCGCCGCGGAGAGCAGCCCCCGCTGGACAGCGCCCTCCGCCGATCCGTGCGGATCGCCGCCGCCAAGGCCGACGCCGCAGCCCGCATCACGTCCCCGAGCAAGCACCACGAGCAGGACCACGACATGAACCCCGCCGCCGTCGATCCCACCGCCCGCGCCGAGCAGGCCACCGAACGTCAGACCCAGAACAGGATCCTCGAGATGCAACTCCTCCACGAATCCCTGGCCCGTGCCCATATGCAAGACAGGCTGCACGAGGCCGAGAACCAACGGCTCGTCAGCCGGGTCGTCCGGGCCCGCAAGCTCAGGCAGCGGGCCGAGCGGGCCTCGATGCGGGCCCGCAAGGCGCTCGCCGTCGCGCTGATGTAGCGCTGATGCAGGGCCCCGCCGGGGCCTGGGGCCCGTCTTCGACAGGGCCCCGTCGGACTTTGGTCCACGGCCGGACACCGGTCCGCCGCCGGAATCACCGTCGGACACCGGTCCGTCGTCGCCGGACCTCGAACCACCCCCGTCGTGCCGCAGGCCGCTCCCCGTCGTCGGGGG
>NZ_JBHVET010000362.1:0-8168 GCF_042802135.1 Kitasatospora sp. NPDC057512 | reverse complement strand
AGCGGCCAGGAGGTCGGCGGGAGCGCCACCTGCCGGCTCACCGGATGGTCGGGCCGGGCGTCGAGAGGTCGGCATGCACCACCTTCCCGAACGGACGGGGGCTGGCACCCCAGCGACCTTGAGTGAGCCGGTGGACCAGCGCAAGACCGCGACCCGACGTCGCGTATGGCCCGGCCTGGATCATCACGGGCATCGCGCGGGAGCCGTCACCGACGAGGATGCGGACGACCCGGTCACTGGGACGGCGCACGGCGACGACCATGCGCGTCTGGCAGCCGGTCTCGACGGCGTTGGTGGCCAACTCACTGACGATCAACAAAGCGTCTTCCATCAACTCGTCCAGCTCCCATTCCCGCAGCTTCGCGCCAACCAGGCGACGTGCGGCACCCACGGACTCGGCCTGGTACGGCAGGCAGACAGTCGCCGGCCCGACGGCCATCTGAGGGGCGGCGCCGGAGCAGCCGATCCGGACTGCTGGATCCGCCTCATGGCCCCCCGGCTCCGCACGTTGACGGTCGCGCACTCGGTGGACGTCCGCCATCGGGTCCCGGCGAAAGCCGTAGCCGTGTGTCGACGCCGGGGCGAGTTCCGTCACCGACGCATCGGACAGCCTGACCGTCTTCGCCGTGGCAGCCGCGTCCCGCACCATTCGCATACTCCCTCACGCACCGAGCCCGTAGCGTCACTCGACGCTACGGGCCTGGTGTGATGCGAGGGGGCAGAGTTTCTGCCTCCAGTTCCGGCGGTCGCTACGCCGCCATTCCGATGGAGTCAGCCAAGCGCCGCCCGGCCTCCCGGGTCGAGGGCCGGCCGTCGACCAGCCCTCGAACCATGGCCCGGGCCTCGTCGTTCCATCGCACCGTCTCGGGTGCGACACCGACGGCATCCGTCAACAGCCCGGCGACGGACTCCGCTTCACCACGGAGTGCGTGCGCCCGCGCGACCTCGATCAAGTGGCGACCACGGCGGGGGACCGCCGTGACATCGGCCACCGGAAGCCGCTGAGACCAGCGCAGCGCCGTGCCGGCCTGACGAAGCTCGACCGCCACAGTCACCGAGTGCAGCGCGACAGCCTGGCGAGACCCGGACGTGGGAGCGCTCCAGAAGTCCTCCGGCAGGCGCTCCGCGACGGCCGCCGCGCGGTCGATCCAGCCCCACGCCTCACCGGCTTCCCCGGCCACGGCATGCGTGATGGCAGCATGGAATGCCATGTCCGCCCAGGCAGATGCCAGTTCCGGCGAGTTCGAGCGAATCGGTGCGAGCAGCCGAAGAGCGTCCTCAGTGAGCGACTGAGCACTGTCCCACTGACCGGACTTCCGGAACGCCTCCACCAGGAACCAGCACGCCTGCCCGATCGCCTGCGGATCTCCCGATGCCCGCGCGGTCGCCAAAGCCCGCTCGGCCACCCGCCAGACCAGGTTGCCGTCCCCTTGGAACGCGGCGTACATCTGCGTCAGATTCAGCGCACTGGCGTACATCACCTCCGCCCGTCGCCGGTCAGCGCAGCCCGGATGCGAAACCGCTGAAGACGCGGCCGACACAAGCGACGGCAACAGCTCGGCCAGAGCGGTCCGGTGATCGCCACGGGTCATCCTGGTCCGCCACGCGTTCGCCAGCTGCAACGCGAGGTGGCCCAGGTTCGGCAGCGGCCCATCGACCAGCCCCAGTGGCGCACCGTCAACCGCCCGTCGGACGGAGTCCAGGGCCGCATGTTCCACACCGGAGTACAGCGCCGTCGGCATACTCGCCTCACCCGTCAGCAAGGAGAGGTCGTCAATCCCCAAGTGCTGAGCGATACGCACGAGCATCGGCAGGCGCGGTGGCAGCAACGCCCCGCTCTCCACCTGCTTCAGCCAACTCGGCGACCGCCCCAACAGGGCGGCCAACACCGGACGGGACTTCCCGGCACGCTCCCGGTAGTACTGGATGCGCCGGCCAACGGGCAGTGCGGGATCCAAGGCCATGCCGACAGCCTACGGCCCAGTGGCTGCCTCCGACAGCTGGAGAAAACCGGAACTCGCAAGCCTGGGAGTCACTTTCACGTCGCCCCTCACCCGACCACACGATCCGGCTCGTCCAGCCACACCCGGTGCTCGCCCGCGACGGTGACGGTCAGGCCGAACCGGTCGAGGCCCGGCTCGCCCTGGCGCCGCCACCACGCGTGGGCGGCCGTCACCTCGTCCCACAGGTTCCGGGGGCCGGACTGCGAGACGGCGTGCTCGCCGTCCCGGTCGGCGAGGCGGCAGTGGGCGTACGAAACGCCGTCCCACACCTCGAACCGCCCGGTACCGAAGCGGTCGTAGCCCGCCCACACCTCCCGCCGGAACAGGCCCGGCAGCCGCAGCCCGATCGCGAAGGCGGCGTCGGTGCACTCGGCCACGGCGGCGGGGTCGAGGGCGGACGGACCGTGCCGGACGTCCTCGATCTCGAACTCGCCGCTCCCGGGCCGCTGGTCCCGCACCCACATGAAGGCGACGTCCTCGACGAACGGCCCGCTCGCGGACCGGCCGTCGTCGGCGACGGTGAGCTTCAGCAACCCCCCGTTGCAGAACGCCGTGCCGTACGGAACGACGATCACGCCCCCGGGCACCGTCTGCTCGATCAGCGCCCCGGGGACGCGCTGCACGGCCGCCGTGACATGGACCCGGTCGTACGGCGCGCCCGCCGGATGCCCGAGCATGCCGTCGCCGACAACGGCCCTGACCGGCAGGCCGTTCGCCGCCAGGCGGCACCGCGCGGCACCGGACAGTTCGGGGTCCAGCTCCACGGTGGTGACGTTCTCCGCCCCGAGTCGGCGGGCCAGCAACGCCGCCGTCCAGCCCGCACCGGTCCCGATGTCCAGCACCCGCATGCCGTCGGCGACCCGGAGGTGCCAGAGCATCCGGGCCACGACGGTGGGCATCGAGCTGGACGAGGACGGCGTGCGACCGTCCTCGTCCAGCCGGGTCACGAGCGGGATGTCCGAGGCGACCAACTCGCCCCACTCGACCGGCCGTTCCGTCCGGTCGAGCCACTCGCCCCCGTGGTGGACCCGGTCCGGAACGAACAGGCAGCGGGGCACGGCCCGGAACGCCGGCTCCCAGTCGGCCGACAGCGCCCCGGACTCCCGGAGCGTGTCGGTGAGCGCGTTCCACTTCACGCGGTCATCCCCTTCGTGGAGGAAATCGGTCGGTGCGAGTCGAGTACAGCCCAACTCGCCCTCGCCGGACAGCCATTGCCGGTAGTCCCGGGGTTGTCCCGCCCGCACCGGCGGTAGGCTCGCGGGCACTGTCGATGATGGGATTGACCCCGTGGACGACCCGATCCGGCATCCCCTCGCCTACGCGCGCGAACTCCGCCACTGGTCGCAGGGTGACCTCGTCGCGGAGCTGAACAAGGCCGCCCGCCGTCACGGACTCCGGTCCGGCGCCGACAAGACGGCCGTCAGCCGGTGGGAGCACTGGCGCAAGACGCCGAACACCGACTCCCAGCTCCTCATCGCCGAAGCCTTCGGCGTCCCGCTGTCGGAGCTGGAGGCGTACGGCTGGCCGTACTGGCTGCCCGGGCGCGACGAGCCGCTGCCCCTGGGCACCGCCCACACCGTCCGAGCACTCCACGACGCCCAGAGAGCCGCCATGGACCGCCGCAGCTTCATGACCTTCAGCGCGATCTCGCTCGGCGGCCTGGCCGCCCAGTGGGCCACGGCCGAGCCCGGGCGCCTCGCCTCGGCCCT
Organism: Kitasatospora sp. NPDC057512; assembly: GCF_042802135.1. Classification (NCBI taxonomy): domain Bacteria; kingdom Bacillati; phylum Actinomycetota; class Actinomycetes; order Kitasatosporales; family Streptomycetaceae; genus Kitasatospora; species Kitasatospora sp. NPDC057512. Next base: position 4,456 of record NZ_JBHVET010000362.1, on the reverse strand, counting down.
GGACGGCAAGCACGTGGACGGTGAACTCGTGGACTGGCTGGAGGACACCAGCAGGAGGCTGACGGCCCTGCCCACCGAGCAGCGCCAGCACACCGTCCGTCTGATGGACGCCCACCTGGCCACCGTCACGGAGCTGATCGAGGAGGGCCGCTACAGCGGGACGACCGGCCGACGCCTCCACCGGCTGGCCGCCTCGCTCGCCACCACCTGTGGCTGGCACCGCTTCGACCAGGGCCGACACTGGGCGGCCGGAAAGCTCTGGGAGGCCGCCCTGCAGTCCGCGAACGCCGCGGGCGACCGCGACCACGGCGCCGGAGTGCTGTCCGACTTCGCCTACCAGGCCACCTGGCTCGGCGAGGCGGGGACCTCCGTCGACCAGCTCGGACACGCCCTGTCCGGCGTCTCGCACCCCACCGCGCGCTCCCTGCTCCTCCTCCGCCGCGCCAGGGCCCACGCGGCGCTCGGCGACCGCGCCGCCTGCTACCGGGACCTGTCCGACGCCAAATCCGCCCTCGCCGTCGACGCCGCCGACCCCGCACCCGGGTGGTGCGCGTGGATGAGCCCCGCCGACCTGGCCGTGGACTCCGGCCAGTGCCTCCTGGATCTCGGCCGCACGGACGAGGCACAGGCCCGGATCGCGGAGGGGCTGACGCTGCTGCCCCGCGCCAGGGACAAGACGCGCGGCGTCTTCCTGACGTACCAGGCCCGGGGCCACCTGAAGGCCGGGGACGTCGAGCAGGCCGTGTCCGTCACCGGCGAGTCGCTCGACCTGGCCACCCGCATCGGCGCACCCCGCTGCGTCACCCTGGTCCGCGAGCTCGCACCGGCCTTCGCGCCGTACCGCCGGGTCGACGGCGTGCCGGAGTTCCTGGAGCGCCTGCGGGCCGGCTGACCACCGACCCGTTCCTTCGTCCCCGACCGGCACGCCCGTACGCCCCGTGCGCCCTGGCGCCGACCCGCCCGATCAAGCGATCATGGTCTTGACGTTCAGTCATATTCCCATGCCGAGAGGGTGTCCAAGATGCTGGTCGACTGGCCCACCGAGACGTTCGCGCTACGCCTGCACCGCATCCCCGGCCTGGTCGCCGGAGCCGCGCCGGGCAGCCCGGAGGGCACCCCGGTGGTGCTCGGGCCCGAGACCGGTGGCGACGGCGAGCAGTGGGTGGCCGAGCGGTTCCGGGTGATCAACCACCGGATCCGCCACGTGGCCACCGGCCTCTACCTGACCGCCGAGGAATCGAGCCGGGGCGCCGCGGTCACCCTGCGGCCCAAGTTCCCCGACACCGGCAGCGATTCCTCGTACTGGCGGCAGGCGTGGCGTGCCTTCGTCCAGCGCGACACCGGCCGGCTGATGGCCCTCCACGACTCCTCCAACTGCCTCCTCGGCCTGGCCGACCCGGCGGCCGAGCGGCCGGGCGGGCCGCTGATCCTGGAGAAGGGCGCCGGGGCCCAGGACCTGGCCTGCACCGCCTGGGCGCCCGCGCCCCTCCCGGCGCCGGAACCCGCCCCCGCCCCGGCGCCGAAGGCCACCGACCTGCCGGTGGGAACGGGACGGGTCCGGGTGCCGGCCCGCCGCTTCGAGAAGCACGTGCGGACCATCGAGCAGATCTTCGACGAGACCAGCTTCCGGGAGGTCCCCGGCGAGCTCCTCACCCCGGGCACCCGCATCGAGACCTTCGACTTCGACCAGTACTCCCAGGGCGACTGGTACAAGGAGGAGCGGGAGGGAAATCTCGTGACCTTCATCGACAGCTACGACACGGCGGGCGCCGCGCGCAGGGCCTTCCACCGGCTGAAGGGGGAACCCGCCCGCTACGTGGACTCCACGGAGGTCGACGTCCACTACGTCCCGCCGAAGCTCGTCGCCCGCACCAACTTCCCCGCCGCGCTCTTCGACCGCATCGTCGGCCACGACGCCATCTTCCGGACGCCGTACCGGCTGCCCAACGGGCACGGCTTCTACAACCAGCCCGAACGCCGCGAGGGCCTCTACTTCCCCAAGCGCGACGGCGCCGGCACCGTCGTGCAGTGGAACAAGACCTGGATCGCGGACCGGGACACCTCGTCCAAGGTCTTCCTCTGCTTCGACGGCCGCTACTTCATCGACGAGATGGACATCACCTGGGCCGACGACGAGAAGAGCTGACCCCGGACCCGACACCCAGGAGGCGTGTTGAGCGAGATCATCCTCATGTCCGACCCGAAGGTCGCCGCGATCCCCGTCCAGGACTGCGGCGAGCGGCTGTCGGACGTACGGAGCGGCGGCGGGCTGCCGGTCGACGGGCGCAAGCAGGACGGCGCCGGGGCCTTCGCGCAGCTGCGGGCGGGCGTGCTCGACCGGCTGCTGGACGCGCAGGCGGCCCTGCCGGACGGTCTGCGGCTGCTGTTCGTCGAGGGCTACCGGCCGCCGGCCCTCCAGAGCCGCTACTTCGACGAGTACGCCGCCGAGTTGCGGGCCGCGAACCCCGACTGGCCGGACGACCGGGTCAGGTCGTCGGCCAGCCGCTACGTCTCCCCGCCGGAGATCGCGCCGCACAGTGCCGGAGCCGCCGTCGACCTCACCCTGGTCGACGGCGACGGCCGTGAGCTCGACCTCGGCACCCGGGTCAACGCCAGCCCGGAGGAGAGCGCCGGGGCCTGCTACACCCACGCCGACACCATCGGTGCTCAGGCCCGCGCCAACCGGCGACTGCTCTGCGACGTCCTGACCGGCGCCGGACTCGTCAACTACCCCACCGAGTGGTGGCACTGGTCGTACGGGGACCGCTACTGGGCCCTGGCCACCGGAGCGCCGACCGCGCTCTACGGGCCGGCGCACCGGTAGCCGGTACGACACGCGGCCGGCCGCTCGTTGCCGTCCCGGCCCGGGGGCCCGGGCCAGGATGGCGTCGACACCGACACCGTCCCGGCCCGAGGAGCAGAGCGATGACCGAGCAGAACCCCGAGCAGCGACTCCCCGCCGTCGCCGTCGCGATCGTCGTCGAGGACGGCCGGGTGCTGATGGTGCGGCGGCGGGTCGCCGAGGGCGAGCTGTCCTGGCAGTTCCCGGCCGGGGAGGTCGAGCCGGGCGAGTCGGCCGGGGCGGCGGCCGTGCGCGAGACCGCCGAGGAGACCGGCCTGCGCGTCGCCGCCGTCCGGCTGCTCGGCGAGCGGGAACATCCGCAGAACGGGCGGCGGATGGCGTACACGGCCTGCGAGGTGCTCGGCGGCACCGCCACCGTGGTGGACTCCGACGAGCTGGACCGGGTGGTGTGGGCGTCCCGCGCCGAGCTGGCCGAGTACGTGCCGTTCCCGCTGTTCCCGCCGGTGCGGGAGTACCTGGACGGCGCGCTCGCCGGGTAGGGGCGCTCACCGACCTCGCCATGGCCCAACTCGTCCACGGCGACCACGCCGAGGCGACCGGCACCCTGCACGAGGCGCACGCCCTCGCCGTACGGGCGGAGGCCCCGGGCAGTCGCTGACCTCCGGTGCCCCATCCACCCCGTCCACCCCCGTACCCTGTCCCGCAGCACTCGCACAGGCACGGTACGGACCTTCGGGGGAACCGGGGAAACCAGTGGAACTACGTCAGTTGCGCGTCTTCGAGGCCGTCGTCGCCCACCGCACCGTCACCGGCGCGGCCGTGGCACTCGGACTCGCCCCGGCCTCCGTCTCCGAACAGGTCCGCACCCTCGAACACAGCCTCGGCACCGACCTGTTCGACCGGGCCAGGCATGAGCTGACCCTCACCTCCGCCGGGGAACGCCTCCTACCCTGGTCCCGCCGGCTCCTCGACCAGGCCGACCAGGCCCGCCGCGAAGTCGTCGTCACCCGGACCCGCCTGCGCCTCGGCGTCCTGGCCGCCGTCGCCGCCACCCACCTCCCGGCCGCCCTGGCCCGCCTCACCGACCACCGGCCCAACCTGGACATATCCCTCCACACCGACGCCACCCGGGACGTCCTGCTCGACGGCGTCGCCGCCGGAGCCCTGGACGCGGCCCTCCTCCTCGACACCCCCGGCCCGCTCGGCGCCCTCGGCTTCCCCCTGCCGCCCGCCCCGCTCGACCACCTCGACCTCCAGGCCGTCCCCCTCGCCCTGGTCGCCGCCCCCACCCACCCGCTCGCCCGCGCCACCGCCCTCACCCCCGAAAACCTCCGCGGCCACCACCTCCTCGTCGACACCCCCGCCTGCTCCTACCACCTCGCCGGCGAACGGCTCCTCGGCCACCACGTCCGACGCCTCCACACCGGCACCGTCCCCACCACCCGCGCCTGCGCCGAACAGGGCCTCGGCATCGCCCTCCTCCCCACCCACGCCATCCACGACCACCTCACCGCCGGCACCCTCACCCGCCTCCCCCTCGACCCCCCACCCCTCCACCTCCGCCTCCTCTGGCCCACCCACCACACCCCCTTCCCCACCTGACCCCCCGCCCCCGCCCCCGCACACAGCAGCGCGCCCCGGGGTTCAAGGAAC
>NZ_JBHVET010000361.1:0-8187 GCF_042802135.1 Kitasatospora sp. NPDC057512 | reverse complement strand
GTACAGCACCTGCGCGTAGCAGGTCGTCGGGTGCGCCGTGGAGCCGGGCGGGCAGGCGACCTCGGACCTGGCGGCGACGATGACGCCGCGGGCCTCCATGTCGCCGTTCGGGCCGGAGGGGTTGGCCAGTGCGGGGCCGCCGCTGTCGCCCTTCGCGGCGACCGCCCGGCGGTCGCCGCCCTTCGACTCCGCGACGTCCACCGGCTTGATCTTCGTGCCCTCGTCGTTCGTCGTCTCCACGTCGACCCGCTTGACCTGCACGTCGCACCTCCACCCCGACTGGGCGCCGCTCAGGCAGATCAGGTCCCCGACGTTGTTCCGCCCGGCGCCGTACGTGTGCCGGGACGAGCCGCCGTTGTCCGACCAGGAGCCGTCGTAGAACCGGCCGCCGCCGGTCCCGTTGACCGCGATCATGCCGACGTCCAGGCCGTCGCCGACCGTGGTCAGGTCGCCGATGTAGCTGCCGGTGCCGTTGTAGTACCGGCCGCCGCCGCAGTGCGCGGCGGTCAGCACCACCTTCGTCCCGTCCTTCCAGCCGCTGAACGCCGTCGAGCAGAACGACGCCTTTCCGGTGTTCACCTCGGCGCCCGCGTAGTACGGCGCGCTGTCGGAGTGCCGGTTGCCGGACAGGGCCACCGGTGTCTCCTCGATGCCGGCCGTCACCGGCATGCCGGCGATCTCGGCGGCCCGCGAGGAGTACGCCTGCACGGTCGCGTCGCCGCCGGTCAGCTGCTTCGCCGGGGCCGGCGCGTACGTGATCGCGATGGCGGTGCCGTCCTCCTGCGGGCCGATCGACGTCCACGCGTCGCGCGCCACGGCGGCGGTGAACCGGTCGATCGCGGCGCGCATCTCCGCGCGGGAGTACGGGCTCGGGTGGACGTCGACGGTGTAGCCGGGGCCGACGTCCGCGGCGTTCGCGTCGAGCAGGGAGCGGACCTGGGCCGGGGCCTCGCCCTTCCAGTAGATGTCGGCGTGCTGGTTCGCCGCGTCGATCACCGTCCCGGCGTAGCCGGCCGCCGCCGGATCCCGGGACTCCACCCACTCCTGCACCGGGTCCGTCATGTGGTGGAGCTGCTGCTGGGCCTTCGGGTCGCGGAGCACCGGCAGGGTCACGGACAGGTAGGGCTCGTCCCGCACGACGTCGGCGGCCGTCAGGGCGGAGGCGACCACGGTGGTCAGGGCCAGGGACAGCACGAGGCTGGAGCGGCGCACGAGCGGGTCCTTCCGGTGGGCCGATGGGGTCGACACTCAGCGTAGGGACGAATGCACGGTCCGCTATGGTCCGGAAGTCGCGGGCGGGCTGCCGACGGTTGCACGGGCGAGGGGGTGCGCCCCCGGGAGGGGCGTGACGGCGTCCCGGGGGCGCGTGGGGTGGGAGGTCAGGCGTTCTGCGCCCCGTTGAAGACGTTGTAGGCGTCGTCGCGGTAGTACGAGTTCACCGCCCACCAGGTGCCCTGCCAACCGTCACCCCCGACGAAGGCGCCGGTCTGCACGGCCGAACCGTCGTTCTGGTCGTAGTCCACGAAGAACGGTCCGCCGCTCGCGCCGCCGCTCAGCCCGATGCAGTTGTCGATCCGCGCGGTGGACGGCTGCTCGGGACCGGCCACCGGCCGTCCGCCGCACCAGAGCGCGTGCTCCTTGGAGGCGGGAACCACACCGGGGATGCCGATGATGTGGGCGTCGTTGCCGATGTCCCGGTTGAACCCGATGCCGGTGGCCCCGACGACGTCCGCGATGTGCCGGCCGTCCTTCGTGTTCAGCACGATGAAGGCGATGTCGCCCTGCGGGGCCGGAGCGGTGACCCAACCGGCCGCCCGCCAGGTCCACCAGCCGTACGGGGCGTTGCCCGCGTCGTAGTTGGGGGCGAACTGGAAGTCGTGCCCGCCCTCCACGCAGTGCCGGGCGGTGGCGATGACGTCGCGGTTGGCGCTGGAGACGACGTTGGCGGTGCACACGCCGCCCCCGGTGAGCAGTCGGCCGGTGGTGCCCCAGACGCTCGCCTTGGCGGCGGCCATCGGGGAGGCGGCGGCCTTCGGGTCGGTGGCCTTCGGGCCGGCGGTGGGTTCGGTCGCGTGGAGGGTCAGCGGCCGGCCGCCGAGGGAGCTCTCCTGCTCGGGGTTCCAGTTCGTCCCGGCGGCGTTCGCCGGGTTGATCAGGACGTGGCTCTTGCCGCTGACCTTCTCGATCGGCTTGCTGGCCGTCGCCGTGGTCGTGGCCTGGGCGGTGGACGGGGCCGGGGCGGCCAGACCGAGGGCCGCCGTGGACACCACGGCTGCCGCGAGGAGACCGTGCATGCGCATGGGAGTTCTTCCTTCCGCTGGGGGCGTGCTCTCCCGTCACGGTGGAAGCGGCAGGTGTACATCGGGTCAAGGACGCATCAACGACCAGCTCCGCGTGGGAAGTCGGACCGGCCGACTTCTCGCGCCCGCCGGTCGGTACCATCGACGCGTGAACCTGTACTGGCACGTCGTGCTGCCACCGCTCAGCGCCTGATCGGGCGCGCGCTTCGGTGGCTTGACCCCCTACGACCCCGGCTCGGCCCGATGGCGGCCGCCGTGGGTCGGCGGCGTGCGCCCGTTCTCGGAAACCAGTTCCCCTGACGGTCTTCGACGACGGAAGTTCACGACTGTGCCGAATCGTTTGTCCTCCTCTGCCCGCACCCTCCCCACGGCTCCCCGCCGCACCCGCCGCGTCCGCCGCACCCGCCCGCGCGGCGGCGTGGTGCCGATCCTGATCGCCGCCGTGCTCTGGGGCACCACCGGGACGGCCAGTTCGCTGGCACCCGGCGGCGCCCCGGCGGCGGGAATCGGGGCCGCCGGGCTGGTGCTCGGCGGGCTGCTCCTGTTCCTCACCGACCGCACCGCCCGGGTGCTGCCCCGGACGTGCGGGCCGTGCGACCGGTGGCTGCTCGCGGCCGGCGCCGTCGCGGTGGCCGGGTACCCGGTGACCTTCTACCCGGCGGTGAGCCGTACGGGCGTGGCCGTGGCCACCGTGATCGCGCTCGGCAGCGCGCCCGTGTTCACCGGGTTGCTCGGCTGGCTCACCCGACAGGGACGGCCGGGCGGGCGCTGGGCCGGGGCCACGGCGCTGGCCGTGCTCGGCTGCGCCCTCCTGGTGCTCGGCCCCGAACTCGCGGGCGGCAGCACGACGGTGGACCTGCCGGGCGTGCTGCTGGCCGCGCTCTCCGGACTCTCGTACGCCGTGTACTCGCTGATCGGCGGGCGGCTGATCGCGGCCGGGCACCCCTCGGGCGGGGTGATGGGGGCGATGTTCGGCGGCGGGGCGCTGATCGTCCTCCCGGTGCTGCTGTGCGGCCCCACGGGCTGGCTGCTCACGGCGCGCGGGGCGGGCGTGGTGCTGCACCTCGCGGTGATCACCACCTTCCTCGCGTACTGGCTCTTCGGCCACGGCCTGCGGCACACCACCGCCCAGACCGCCACCACCCTGACCCTCGCCGAACCCGCCGTCGCGGCGGTGCTCGGGGTGGCCGCCCTCGGCGAGCGCCTGCCCACGGTCTCCTGGTGCGGCCTCGCCGTCCTGGCCGGAGGGCTGGCCGTCCTGGCGCTCCCCGCTCGGCGGTAGGAGCGTCGAGCCGCGCGAGAATTCGGCCCAGTCGACTTCTCGCGCGGCGGGCGGACCGGGCCGTCGTCAGGCGGTGAACACGCTGGAGCCGAACTCCTGGGTCGTGTGACCGCCGGGAGGAACGACCGCGATCACGTTGCCGGTGCAGTCCGGTCCGTCGTACACGAGGGCGTACTCGTTGGTGTCGTTCTGCACGATGAGCGGACGGTACGTGGCGTTGTTACAGCCGCTCGGGTTCTCGATGACCGTCTGGCCGGGATTGAAGATCAGCTCTCCGTGGGCCGCGAAGGCCGTGTTGGGCAGGGCGAGGGCCATGGTTCCGGCGGCGGCGAGGGTACCGAGTACGGTCGTGAGGCGTCGCATGAGGGCTCCTGGGGAGTCGGGCGATCGGGGTCGGGGTCGAAGTGCCCCGGGCCCAACCTCCCCGCCCGCCGGGACGGCCGCAATTCCCGTGCGCCGAGCGGGCGACACGTGTACGCACGAACGGGCGTGCGGGCCGATCGGCCAGGCCGACTTCCCGTGCGGCGGTGCGGGTTCGCGCGAAGCGGTTGCCTCCGGTGGTCCCGTTTGATGGGCTGGCCGGATGGGACACACGGGGCACGAGAGCCAAACGGCGAGGTACGACCGGATCGGCGTCGGGTACCGGCAGGTCCGTCGGCCCGATCCGCGGCTGCACGCGTTGATCGGGTCGGCGCTGCGGGGAGCGCGCACGGTGGTCAACGTCGGTGCGGGGGCGGGTTCGTACGAGCCCGAGGACGCCGAGGTCACGGCCGTCGACCCGTCGCAGGTCATGCTCGACCAGCATCCGGGGGAGCGGAAGGTCAAGGCCTCGGCCGAGCAACTTCCCTTCGAGGACGGGGCGTTCGACGCGGCGATGGCCGTCCTGACCGTCCACCACTGGTCGGACCCGCGGCGCGGGCTGGCCGAGCTGCGGCGGGTCGCGCGGCGGCAGGCGGTGTTCACCTGGGACCCGGCGCACCGGCCGCAGCTGTGGCTGCTGGAGGACTACCTGCCGGAGATCAGGGAGTTGGAGGACTCCCGCTTCCTGCCGCTGGAGGAGGTGGTGGAGGCCCTGGGCGCGCACACCGTGCTGCCCTTCGCCGTCCCCCACGACTTCACCGACGGCTTCCAGGTCGCCCACTGGCGGCGGCCCGAGCAGTACCTGGACCCGGTTGTCCGGCAGGCCAGTTCGACCTTCGCGCAGCTGCCGCCGGCGGTGGTCGAGCCGGCCGTCGAGCGGCTGCGGGCCGACCTCGCCTCGGGGGCGTGGCACCGGCGGTACGCCGACCTGCTCGACCGGGACGGCATGGACTACGGCTACCGCCTGGTCCTCGCCGGCGAGCGGCCGGCCGGGTAGGCGTTTCGGCGGCAGCCGCCGCACGGGAAGTCGGGCCGGTCGACTTCCCACGCCGTGAGCGGCCCGGTCAGAGGGCGAAGTGGGCGGCGATGCCGTCGAGGACGCAGTCGAGGCCGGTTTCGAACTGCCAGTCGGGGTCGTCCTTGCGGGTGGCCGCGTGGAGGTAGCGCTGGTAGTTGGGGTAGCGGCCGGTGCCCATCAGCCAGGTCATCCGGGGGGCCAGGCCGGCCCGGGTCTGGTCGCCGTCGGACCAGCCGCGCTCGCGGCGCAGGGTCTCCAGGGTGACCTCGGTGGCGACCGAGCCGTGGACGTAGCCGGTGACGGTGCGGAACACCGCCATGGTGGTGTCGGCGTCCAGGCCGTGCTCGGCGAGGGCGGCGAACGCGTGCTCGGGGACGGCGAGTTGGTTCGGGCTGAGGGAGAACGGGGTGGCCGCCCGGACGGTCCACGGGTGGGCCAGGTGCATGGCCCGCAGGTGGAGGGCCAGGGCGCGCATGGTCGCCCGCCAGTCCTCGGCGGGGGCGTCCAGCGGGAGCCGGCCGTAGACGAAGTCGACCATCAGCTCGATGAGTTCGTCCTTGCCGGAGACGTACCGGTAGGCGGCCATCGGGGCGACGCCGAGCTCGGCGGCCAGCCGGCGCATGGTGACGGCGTCCAGGCCCTCGGCGTCGGCGACGGCGACGGCGGCCTCGGCGATCCGCTGCGGGGTCAGGGTGGTGCGCGGGGCGGGGGCCGGGCGGTCCAGGCGCTCCCAGAGTGACGCCGGGGGCCTGTCGTCGCCGGCGGGGGTGTCCCCGGTGGGGGCCTGCTGAGCGGGCATGGGGGCGGGCTCCTTCCGACTGGGGGTCGGTCCCACCGTAGCACCCTCCTGTGTACGGCGTATCGGCAGTGGACGGCGTACACGTCGATGTGTACGTTGTATTCCAGGCGGATACGCCGTACACAGCAGCCATCCCGGAGGGGGATTCCCATGTCCACGGAGCAGAAGTCCACGGAGCCGAGGTCCACCGATCAGAAGCCCACCGAGCAGAAGCCCGGCGAGCAGAACCTGAAGGTCGCCGTCCTCGTCGGCAGCACCCGCGACGGCCGCTTCGGCCCGGTGGTCGCCGACTGGCTGCTCGGCCACCTCGAAGCGCGCGGCGACCTGACCGCCGACCGCATCGACCTGGTGGAGACCCCGCTGCCCGTCACCTTCCCGTCCTTCGGCGGCGAACTGTCCTCGGACGACGCCGCGCTGCTGGCCGCCGTGTCGCCCCGGCTGGAGGCGGCCGACGCCTTCGTGATCGTCACGCCCGAGTACAACCACAGCTTCCCGGCCCCGCTGAAGAACGCCATCGACTGGCACAACCGCCAGTGGCACGGCAAGCCGGTCGGCTTCGTCTCGTACGGCGGCCTGTCCGGCGGCCTGCGGGCCGTCGAGCAACTGCGGGTGGTGATGGCCGAGCTGAACGCCGCGACGATCCGCAACACGGTCAGCTTCCACGGCGCCGCGCAGTGCTTCGACGCCGAGGGCAAGGCGATCGACCCGGCCGCCGACACCGCCGCCAAGACCATGCTCGACCAGCTCACCTGGTGGGCGCAGGCGTTGCGGGACGCCCGCCGGGCCCGCCCGTTCGCGGCCTGAGCCGGGGAAGGGGGAGGACGGCATGGCCACGGAACCGGCCGGGGAACGCGTCGAGGACCGGCCCAAGCCGCCGCTGCTCGGCGTCATCGGCCTGATGCTCGGCATCTTCCTCTCGGCCCTCGACGGGCAGATCATCGGCACCGCGCTGCCGACCATCGTCGGCGACCTCGGCGGGCTGGAGCACCTCTCCTGGGCGGTCACCGCCTACCTGCTGACCTCCGCCGCCGCCACCCCGCTCTGGGGCCGGCTCGGCGACCTGTACGGGCGCAAGGGCGCCTACCAGTGGGCGGTGGTGGTGTTCCTGGCCGGCTCGGTGCTGGCCGGACTCGCCCAGGACATGGGGCAGTTGATCGCCTTCCGGGGCCTCCAGGGGATCGGCGCGGGCGGGCTGATGGTCGGCGCGCTCTCGGTGATCGGGGTGCTCGTCCCCGCCTCCGACCGGGCGCGGGTGCAGTCGGTGGTCGGCGTGCTGATGCCGATCGCCTTCGTCGGCGGGCCGCTGCTCGGCGGCTTCCTCACCGAACGGCTGAGCTGGCGCTGGGCCTTCTACGTCAACCTGCCGGTCGGGCTGGTCGCGCTGCTCGCGGTCGGCGTCGGGGTACGGCTGCGGACCGAGCGGGTGCGCGCCCCGTTCGACTGGGCCGGGGTCGCCCTGCTGACCACCGGCATCCTCGCGCTCACCCTGGTCGGCAGCTGGGGCGGCACCGCCTACTCCTGGACCTCCCCGGTGCTCCTCGGCACGGCGCTCGTCGCGCTGGTCGCGCTGGGCTGGTTCGCCCGGACCGAACTGCGCGCCCCCGGGCCGCTGATCCCGCCCGCGCTGTTCCGCGACCGCAACTTCACGGTGGCGCAGGCGCTCGGCTTCCTCACCGGCGCGGTGATGATCGCCCTGGTCGGCTACCTGCCGCTCTACCTTCAGCTGGCCCGGGGCGCCTCGCCCACCGCCGGCGGCCTGCTCCTGCTGCCGCTGATGCTCGGCATGATGGGCACCCAGCTGGTGACGGCGCGGCTGATGGGGCGGCCGGGCGGCGAGCGGCGCTACCCGCTGCTGGGCGGCGCCGTCACCCTGGCCGGCGGCGCGCTGCTGCTGCTCCTGCGCACCGACACCCCGATCGCCGTGGCCTCGGGCCTCACGGCCGTCGCCGGGATCGGCCTCGGCCTGGTGATGCAGAGCACCCTGCTGACCTCGATGGGGGCCGTCCGGCCCCAGGACATGGGCGCGGCGATGGGCGTGGTCACGCTGCTGCGGAGCATCGGCGGCTCGCTCGGCATGGCGGCGCTCGGCGCGGTCTACACGGCGCGGCTCACCGACTCCCTCACGGAGCGCCTCGGGCCCGCCGAGGCCGGCCGGCTCACCGGCGGCGGGCTGACCCCGGCCTCCCTCGACGGCCTCCCGGCGGCCGTCCGCGACGCCGTCGGGGCGGCGGTCACCGGCGGCCTGCACGGCACGGTCGTGGGCGGGGTCCTGCTGGCGGCCGCGGCGACGGCCCTCGCCTGCCTGGTGCGCCCGCAGCAGGGAGCGGCCGGGGAGATCAAGCCGGCCGAGGCACCCGCGAAGGCGGGCACGGCCGGGTGATCCGGAGAGCGCGCAGGCCCCCGGGCGGAACGGGGGACCGCCCGGGGG
>NZ_JBHVET010000360.1:0-8197 GCF_042802135.1 Kitasatospora sp. NPDC057512 | reverse complement strand
ACCCGCAGGGGCCCCGCGAAGGACTTGCGCAGGGCCGGCGGAGCGGCGACGGGGAGCAGTGCGGCGAGCATCCTGCCCTTGAGGGTGGTCGGCTGTCGCGTCAGCTGGACGTCGACCCGGGTGCCGTCGCCCTCGGGGGTCATCCGGAAGACCCAACCGCCGCCCGGGCCGAAGAGCTTGGAGTCGAGGGTGGTGACGGTGACGGTGTGGCCGCCCGGTTCCCACTCGTAGCGGGCGCGCTCCCAGGCGGCGGCGGTTCCCTCGGTGACCTCGGCCCAGGTGTCGCCGAGCGCGTGGACCTCGAAGTGTTCGGCGTCGATCGTCGGCCAGGCCTCGGCACGGGAGGGGCTGAAGTCGGTCAGCACCGCCAGGACGTCCTCCGTGCCGAGCGTGGAGACGAGTTGGAAGCGTACGACTGCCATGGTGGGTGTCCTCATCGGTAAGTGACTGCTCAAGCCGGTGACGACAGGTTTCCATGCGTCTGCGTCACCTGTCAAAGGGGTGACGATGTGAGGGCATGCGTGGGCGCGGCGCCCGACGGGGAGGGCGCCGCGCCGGGAGGTGTCACGCCTGGAGGACCCGGTAGCTCAGGGCGGTCTGCGGGAGGTTGGCCTGGGCCAGCGTGCCGCTGAGCCAGCCGGGGCCGTTGCAGTCGGCCTCGGCGTACAGCGCCAACGTGGCGCTCCCGTTGGCGATCTGCACCGAGCGGGCGCCGAACCACATGGTGTGGCAGGTGCCGAGGTCGGTGAGGTCGACGGTGGTGGCGAACCCCTGCCCGTAGGTGCCGGAGTAGAGGCGTGCGCCCGGCTGCAGGGGCGGCCAGCCCGCGGCGCCGGCCGTCCCGGCGCCGAAGCCGACCAGGGTCGCGGCCAGGGCGGCGGTGACGGCTGCGCCGCGGAGTTTCGTCTCGGGTGTGAACATGCGATCCGCCTTCTCGTATGGGAGGGAACTGCCGGGCCGGCCGGTGGCTCGTCGGACGATTCCGGCTCGGGGGAAGACCATTGCATCGTCGACGAAGCGCCGCGAGGGCAGAATCGGCCAACCGTGCGCAGGGGGGAGGATGGACGTGCTTCCGTCACCTCCTTGACAGGTGACGGAACGACAATGCACCCTGAAAGCCGTCTCCGGCGCCGCGAAGGCGCCACCCGCGATCGCCGATGAGGAGAGTGCCCATGGCCCAGCAGCCCGCAGTCGATCCCGCCGCCGAGACGCGGCGCGCACGCTACGGCGCCCTCCCCGAGCGCATCCGCTTCGAGGACATGACCGAGGAGGCGGCGACCGGCCCGGGCGGCGCGGCCGACGCCGCCCACGACCCCGAGCGCTCCTGGACCTTCTACAACTGCCTGGCCGTCGACCTGGCCCCGTAGCCCCGACAACCCGCAGCCCGGCGCGCCGGTGGCGCCTTGTGGGACCTCGCGGGGAGCTGACAGCAGCTCAGATCTCACAGTTCGGGCCGATGCGGCGGTGGGACCGACCACACCCGCCGCAGCGGTGATCAGCGAGATCCACCGGGCGGTGCCCGAGTCGGAGTAGTGCCCGGGGCGGGGGTCAGGGGGTGGGGTGGCCGGTGAGGTGGGCGAAGACGTCGTCGAGGGTGGGGCGGCGCATGGTGAAGTCGGCGACGGGGATGTCGGCGCGGCGCAGGACGGCGGCGACGGTGGCGATGTCGTTGAGGCCGTCGTCGAGGGGGATGGAGAGCCGGCCCTTCTGGGGGTCGACGGTGGGTTCGGCGGTGAGGGCGGGGCGGAGGGCGGCGAGGGCCGGGGCGACGTCGGCGGGGGAGGCGACGGTCAGCTCCAGCCATTCGCTGCCGACCTTGCGCTTCAGTTCGTCGGGGGTGCCGTCGGCGATGACGCGGCCGGAGTCGACGACCACGATCTGGTCGGCCAGGTAGTCGGCCTCCTCCAGGTACTGGGTGGTGAGGAGCACCGTGGTGCCGCCGTCGACGAGTTCGCGGACCTGGCCCCAGAGTTCCATCCGGCTCACCGGGTCGAGGCCGGTGGTGGGTTCGTCGAGGAAGAGCACCGGGGGTGCGGTGATCAGGCAGCTGGCGAGGTCGAGGCGGCGGCGCATGCCGCCGGAGTAGGCGCGGGCGGGGCGGTGGGCGGCGTCCGCCAGGCGGAAGCGCTCCAGGAGTTCGTCGGCCCGGCGGCGGGCCTCGCGGCGGCCGAGGTGGAGCAGGGTGCCGAGCAGGACGAGGTTCTCGCGGCCGGTCAGGACCTCGTCCACGGCGGTGTACTGGCCGGCCAGTCCGATCCGGCGCCGGACCTCGTGCGGTTGGCGGACGACGTCGTAGCCGGCCACCTCGGCGTGGCCGCCGTCCGGGGTGGTGAGGGTGGTGAGGATCTGCACGGTGGTCGTCTTGCCGGCGCCGTTCGGTCCGAGCAGGCCGAGGACGGTGCCGGTCCGGACGCCGAGGTGGATGTCGGCGATCGCCACGACGTCCCGGTGGCGCTTGTGCAGGCCCTCGGCGCGGATGGCCATGTCCATGTGGGGCTCCCGGTCGGTGGCGAGGAGGGGCAAGGCAAGGAGGAGGGGCAAGGCAAGAGGGGCAAGGGAGGAAGGGAAGGAAGGAAAAGGAGGAGGACGGAGGGTCAGGCGGTGAGGCGGACGGGGAGGCTGCTGTAGCCGTGGACGAAGTTGGAGTAGAGCCGGACCGGTTCGCCGAGCAGCTCGATCCCGCCGACCGCGCCGCGCAGGGCGGCGAGCATCGCCTCGACGTGGGTCCGGCCGAGGAAGGCGCCCAGGCAGAAGTGTGGGCCGTAGCCGAAGGCGACGTGCTTGTTCGGGGTGCGGGCCAGGTCGAAGCGGTTCGGCTGGTCGAAGACCTCCTCGTCGAAGTTGGCCGAGCTGTTCCACAGCGTCACCACGTCGCCGGCCCGGATCGTCCGGTCGCCGAGCTCGACGTCGGTCAGGGCGCGCCGGCCGAAGTGCATGGCCGGGGTCGTCCAGCGCATGACCTCCTCCACGGCCGGCTCCAGCCCGACCGAGCCGTCCTTCAGCGCCCGCCACTGCTCGGGGTGCCGGGAGAGGGCGATGAGCGCGCCGATGGAGGACATCCGGCTTGACTCGTCGCCGCCGAGGATCAGGCTGTAGCAGTTGAAGACGACCTCCTCCTGGCTCAGCGGCTCGCCGTCGACGGTGCCGGTCGCCAGGGCGCTGATCACGTCGTCGCCGGGGTGCTTGCGCCGCTTGGCGGCGAGGTCGGAGAAGTAGAGCAGGATCTCGTTGCGGGCCAGCCACTCCTCGGTCGCGGTGTGCTCGGCGCTGGTGCGGGAGAGGGTCTGGGTGTTCCAGTGGACGAGGCGTTCGCGGTCCTCGACCGGGACGCCCATCAGGTCGCCGATGGTGTTGATCGGGATGTGGTCGGCGAGGTCGGTGACGAAGTCGAAGGAGCCGCGGGCCAGGCCCTCCTGGAGCAGCGCGGCGGTCCGCTCGTGCACGCCGGCCACCACCGGGGCCAGCACCCGGGGCGAGAAGGACCGGAGCATCAGGTTGCGGATCTCCCGGTGCCGCGGCCCGTCGGTGACGGCGAGCATCCGGCGGGAGGCGGAGTCCTCGCCCTGGAGCAGGGTGGCGAGCACGTTGCCGCGTTCGGAGGTGAACCGCTTGTTGTCGCGGTAGACGGCGAGCACGTCGGCGTGGCGGGAGACCGCCCAGAACGGCGGGCCCTGGTCGGTCGCCGGGTGCAGGTGGACGGGCTGTTCGGCGCGGAACCGGGCCCACATCGCGCGCACGTCGAGGTCGAGGTAGGTGTGCGGGTCGGTGAGGTCGATCGTGGCGAGGTCGACGGTGGCCAGGTCGGCGGGCGGGGAGGCTCCGTCGACCGTCGGGGGCTGGAGGGGCATGGTCGGCCGTTTCTGTGACGAGGGCGGGTCGGGAGGACGGCGCCGGGAGGCGGGGCCAGGACGACGGCGTCAGGACGACGGCGTCAGGAGACTGCGGACCGGTAGCGGCGCAGGCTCAGCAGGACGGTGAGGACGAAGACGGTCCCGAGCGAGGCGGCGATGGTGAGCGAGAGGCTCGGGGTGGCGGCGCTGCCGGCCGCGTCCGGGTTGCCCCACAGCCGCCGCAGGGCCGTCACCACGGCGCTGACCGGGTTCCACTCGGCGACCAGCCGCAGCCAGCCGGGCAGCCGGTCGACGGACTGGAAGGCGTTGGAGAGGAAGGTCAGCAGGACGGTGACCAGCCCGGCGACGACGTTGATGGTCTCCATGGCGCGGGAGAACATCCCGAGCATCAGGCCGACCCAGAGCATCGCGTACATGAAGGCGGCGAGCAGGGCGAGCCCGGCGAGGAACGGCAGCACGCCGGAGTGCGGGCGCCAGCCGAACGCCAGGCCGGCCGCCGTGACGACGGCCAGGCCGATCAGCCCGACGACCAGGTCGCCGAGGGTGTGGCCGACCAGGACGGCGGGTCTGGAGATCGGCATGCTGCGGAACCGGTCGACCAGGCCGCCGCGCAGGTCCGCCGCGACGGCGACCGCGGTCGGGCCGATCCCGGCCAGCCCGACCTGGGCCGCCGCGCCCGCGAAGATGTACTCCTGGTAGCTGCCGCGGCCGGAGAAGGACAGCGAGCCCTGGAACAGGTAGCCGAGCACGATCATCGAGATGAGCGGGTTCATCACGATGCCGATCAGCCGGCCGGGTGCCCGGCGCAGCCGCCGCAGGCGCCGTCCGGCGACGGTGACGGATTCGAGGAGCAGGGCGAGCGGCGCCGAGCGGGGGCGGGGGGTGACGGCGGTCAGCATTCCGGGCTCCCGTCCAGGCGGCGCAGCTCGGCGTCGACCAGCCGTCCGATGACGGCCTGCGGCCCGGCGTGCATCAGGTACTCGTGGCCGGCGGCGATCCGGTGGACGACCACCCGTCCGTTCACGTGCGGCTCCCATCGGCCGGTCTGGTCGGCGAGTTGGTCCGCGGTCCACTCCTCGGCGGCCGCGAACAGGTGGAGGTCCCCGGTGAACCGGCCGGGGGTGAAGCGCTCCATCAGCGCGCCGTGGTGGCGCGACAGCCGCAGCAGTCGCAGCAGCGACTCCTCGTCGAGGTCGGCCAGCGGGCCGGCCTCGCGCCGCAGCAGGTCGAGCAGGGCGGCGCGGGTGCGGCCGGGGCCGGCCAGCTCGTCGCGCCGGTGGCCGAGCGCCTCCAGGGCGCGGAGCAGGAGTTCGCGGTCGTCCTGGCCGCTCTCGTCGCGGCCGGTGCGGCCGGGGTAGCCGTCCAGGTCGGCCAGGAAGTCGACCTGTTCGCCCGCCTCCTGGAGCCGGACGGCGATCTCGTGGGCGAGCACGCCGCCGTAGGACCAGCCGAGCAGCCGGTACGGGCCGTGCGGCCGCAGCCGCCGGATGGTCCGTACGTAGTCCGCGGCCACGGCCCGGATCGACTCGGGCAGCGGGGCGGCGGCGTCCAGCGCGGGCGACTGGAGGCCGTACAGCGGGTAGCGCGGATCGAGGTACCGGGCCAGGCCCAGGTACGGCAGGCTGAAGCCGAGTCCGCTGTGCACCAGGAACAGCGGGGGCGCGTCGCCGTCCGGCCGGATCGGCAGGACGGGCGCGAAGGCGTCCGCGGACTGTTCGGCGGTGGCGGTCGGGCGGGCCCGCTTGGCCAGTTCCGCGACGGTGCGGTGCAGGACGACGTCCGCCACCGCCAGCCGGAGGCCGGCCGACTGGGCCCGGCCGACCAGTCGGACGGCCAGCAGGGAGTGGCCGCCGAGGTCGAAGAAGCTGTCGTCGATGCCGACCTCGGTCAGGCCGAGGACCTCGGCGAAGAGCGCGCCGAGGGTCTCCTCGACGGGGTTGCGGGGGCGGCGCGCGGCGGCGGGGGTGAAGTCGGGGGCGGGGAGGCGGTTGCGGTCGATCTTGCCGTTGGGGTTCAGCGGGAGTTCGTCGAGCACCACGACCGCGCCGGGGACCATGTACCCGGGCAGGTGGTCGGCGGTGTGGTCGCGCAGGGTGGCGGGGTCGGGGGTGGTGCCGGGGGTGGGGGTGACGTAGGCGACGAGGGTGGCGCCGGTGTCGCCGCCCGGGCCGTCGGTGCGGGCGACGGCGACGGCGGTGCGGACGGTGGGGTGGGTGGCGAGGACGGCTTCGATCTCGCCGGGTTCGACGCGGAAGCCGCGGATCTTGATCTGGGTGTCGGCGCGGCCGAGGTAGACGAGCCGGCCGTCGGGGGTCCAGCGGACGAGGTCGCCGGTGCGGTACATCCGCTCGCCGGGTGCGAACGGGCAGGCGAGGAAGCGGGTGGCGGTCAGGCCGGGTCGTCCGGTGTAGCCGCGGGCGAGGCCGTGGCCGGCCAGGTACAGCTCGCCGGCCACGCCCGGGGGCACCGGCCGCAGCCCGTCGTCCAGCACGTACGCCCGGGTGTTGCGGATCGGGCGGCCCAGCGTCACGACCCCGTCGCCCGCCAGCCCGGCCGCCGTGGACCAGATGGTGGTCTCGGTCGGCCCGTACAGGTTGGTGACGGTGTCGGCCCGGGCGGCCAGGGCGTCGGCCAGGGCGGGCGGGACCGCCTCGCCGCCGATCAGGACGCGCAGGCCGCGCACCGACTCGGGGCGGTGGAGCACGAGTTCCTGCCAGAGCGCCGGGGTCGCCTGCATGATCGTGATGCCGTCG
Organism: Kitasatospora sp. NPDC057512; assembly: GCF_042802135.1. Classification (NCBI taxonomy): domain Bacteria; kingdom Bacillati; phylum Actinomycetota; class Actinomycetes; order Kitasatosporales; family Streptomycetaceae; genus Kitasatospora; species Kitasatospora sp. NPDC057512. The sequence continues at coordinate 1,593 of NZ_JBHVET010000360.1, read as the reverse complement.
CGTTCGAGGGAGGCGGCCAGCGCGGCCGGGTCCAGGGCGACGCCCTCCGCACCGACGACCAGCCCGGCGCCGGACAGCAGCGGCAGGTAGACCTCCAGACCGGAGATGTCGAAGGACCAGGTGGTGACGGCCAGCAGCCGGTCGTGGGCCTCCAGCGGGAAGCGCTCCCGGGTGGACACCAGCAGGTTCAGCAGCGACCGGTGCTCGACCATGACGCCCTTGGGCCGCCCGGTGGAGCCGGAGGTGAAGAGCAGGTAGGCGAGCCGGGAGCCGTGCAGCGGGGCGGCCCGCTCGGGGTCGGTCAGTGGCCGGCCGTCGAGGGCGGCCAGCGCGGCGTCGACCTCGGGGTCGTCCAGCACGACCGTGGGCACGCCGGTGCGCGGAAGCCGTGCGGCGATGGCGAGTTCGGTCAGCAGGAGGACGGGCGCGGCGTCGTCGAGCATCAGCCGGACGCGGTCGGCCGGGAGCGCCGGGTCGACCGGCAGGTAGGCGGCGCCGCTCTTCAGGACGGCCAGCTGCGCCACCACCATCTCCGCCGTCCGGGGCAGCGACAGGGCCACCGGCCGGTCCGGGACGACCCCGCGGTCGACCAGGTGGCGGGCGAGCCGGTTGGCCCGGGCGTCGAGTTCGGCGTAGGTGAGGGCGGTGGTGTCGGTGAGGACGGCGACGGCCTCGGGGGTGCGGGCGGCCTGGGCCTCGAAGAGGGCGACGACGGTGGTGGCGGGGTCGTTGTCGGCGGTGTCGGCGGTGTCGTTCCACTCGGTGAGGACCTGCCGGTGCTCCTCCGGTGTGAGGACGTCCAGTCGGGACAGCGGTGTCCGCGGGGCGCGGGCGACCTGGTCGAGCAGTCGGACCAGGCGGGCGGCCAGGGCCTCGGCGGTGGCCGGCTCGAACACGTCGGCGTTGTACTCCAGGGTGCCGACGAGACCGGCCGCGGAGTCGGCTGCGGAGTCGCTCGCGGAGCCGTCCGGGGAGCCGTCCGCGGAGCCGCTCGCGGAGTCGTTCCGGCGGCGGCGCTCGGTGACGGCCAGGGACAGGTCGAACTTGGCGCCGTCCGCCCCGACCGGCTGCTCCGTCGCGGTCAACCCCGGGAGGTCCAGGGACGGTTGGGTGTTGTTCTGGAGCACCAGCATGACCTGGAAGAGCGGGTTGCGGCCCATGGAGCGTGCGGGGTCGAGGACTTCGACGAGTCGTTCGAAGGGGATGTCCTGGTGTTCGTAGGCCTTGAGGGCGGTTTCCCGGGCGCGGTCGAGGAGTTGGGTGAAGGCGGGGTTTCCGGTGGTGTCGGTGCGCAGGACGAGGGTGTTCATGAAGCAGCCGACGAGGTCTTCGGTGGCGTCGTCGGTGCGTCCGGCGATGGGGGAGCCGATGGGGATGTCGTGGCCGGCGCCGAGGCGGGTGAGGAGGGCGGCGAGGGCGGCCTGGAGGACCATGAAGAGGGAGGCGCCGTTGTCGCGGGCGAGGTGGGCGAGTCGGTCGTGGGTGTCGGGGTGGATGTGGAAGGGGACGGTGCCGCCGCGGTGGGTGGCGATCTTGGGGCGGGGGCGGTCGAAGGGCAGGGCGAGTTCTTCGGGGAGGTCGGCGAGGTTCTCC
>NZ_JBHVET010000359.1:0-8206 GCF_042802135.1 Kitasatospora sp. NPDC057512 | reverse complement strand
CAATGCCGCTTCCGTACAAGGAGACAGTATGCCCAGAGACATCGCCACGGTCTGCCTGGAGGCGACCCCTGCCGAGAATGTCATGGCCGCTCTCACTGCCTCCCTCGCCCCCTTCGCGCACGAGGCCCAGCCGGTCGACAACCGCTGGCAAGGGGAATGGGACTGGTGGCACGTCTACGGAGGCGACGGCGAGCATGGCCTTGCCGTCCGTCTGGGCCATGAGAACGACCCGCGACTGATCCGTCATCCCACCTGGCTGGACGGCTCCCCACGCCCGGCACAGCCCGCACACCGTTGCGACGGCGGGCCCCGAGGCCTCCTCGACCTCGACACCGAGCGCACAGCCGCAGCTGTCGCAGCTGCCACCGAGTGGGATGCCTGGTTCACCTTCGCTGCCCGGTTCCCACCGGCCCACTCCCTCCGGACAATCACCGAGCGCAGCCGGTCCGGGTCCTCCGCTGCCGGCTCGGCCTACCAGGCGTTCAGGAAACAGCCGCTCATCCAGGCCATTGCCGCCTGGCAGCAGTCCGACCCGTACGCGCCCACCTGGACGAAACACTCAGACCCCATCGGGCACTTCGACGTGAGCCGTGAACAGTACATGCATCGAGCCGCGATACGGGTCCAGACCACGAATATCCTGGTCACCATCGACGGCCGGTGGATCGACCGCTTCGAGTACACCCCCACGCCGCAGCAACCGGTCGCGGCCAACGCGTACTTCGACTTCGCGGACCAGTACCTCCACAACCTGCCGGAGGACGCCATCATCGTCCGTGTCCGATTCCATTCGTGACTTCTGGCCGTCAGCGCGGACTTGCCTCGTTCAAAGCCATCGGCCGGGCCCGTCCGCCTGGCCCAAACGGTCGCCGCGCTGGCCCGGCTAAAGCTTGTTGCAGAAGTCCGGGCGCGGGCAGGCCTATGTGTGGTCTGGCCTGCTGGTTCACGGGGTTCGGGCGAGGTTGTGCATGTGGGTGGCGGCCTGCACCGCGTGGTGCAGGCCGTCGCCTTTCTGTCGGCAGTCTCGGAGGATCTTGTAGTTCTTCATGCGGGCGAAGGTGTGCTCGACGCGGGCGCGTACGCGGCGGTGTTCGGCGTTGTCCTCCTCCTGGGCTCGAAGGAGCGGGCGCCCGGGTCGTCGGCGGTGAGGGACGACCAGGCCGGTGTTGAGGTAGGCGCCGTCCGCGAGCACGGTGGTGCCGGCGCAGGTGGCGGGCAGGTCGGAGGCCCGCCAGGCGTGGGCGTCGGCCCTGTTGCCCGGTACGGGGCGGGCGGTGGCGACCACGAGGCGGGTGTCGGCGTCGATGACGACCTGCACGTTCGCCGAGAACCGGTAGTTGCGGCTGGACGCGGCCACCGTCCGGTCCCGGACCGGGATCAGGGTGCCGTCCACGATCCACAGCCGCTCCGCGCCCGGTCGCGGGCGTGGAGCGGCTTCCAGGGCCAGGAGCGGACCCAGGCGCCGGACGATGCGGCGCACCGTCGCCGTCGACGGCAACCGTCCGGCGCGCATCACTTTCCGAGTTCATGTCGTTACTCGACGCTGTCGGCAAGGTGCTGGTTCCCGGCGAGCGACTCGGGCTGGATCATTCGGCGCTCCCCTTCTCCTTGGTGCAGCGGACACCCAGCCGGGCGGGACACCCCCCTCCAGGGGGCGACCGCCATGTTCCGAAAGGAGCGTGGATCGGTGGCGCGGCCGCAGCCGGCGGCCGGGCGCCACGTCGGCAGGTGCCGCAGCAGCGCGCCGTAGTCGGTGTGGGCGTTGTGCGCGGCGATCCAGGCGCCCTCCAGGTCGGCGTGCACCCGCTCGGCGATCTGCTCCCAGGTCGGCGCGCGGGCGACGTCCTGGTTGGTGATGCGGTGCACGCGCATCGCGGGCTGCGTGATGGGGCGCGGCGGGCGGATCAGGCTGGAGCGTGCCGACGAGGGCACCGGTTGCCCGGCCGCCACGGGGATGGCGGCGACCTCGATCAGGTCCGGCGGCTGGGCGGCGTTGCCCTCCACGTCCACGACCACGACCCGGGGCCAGGTCTGGTAGTCCATCACCGCTCCTTGCCGGCGAGGCTGCGCACCAGCACCGAGCGGCTGCGCTCCAGCGCCGCGGTGAGGTCGTTCCGCAGCTGCTGAGGGATCAGCTCGGTGCCGAGTCCGCAGGCGGCCACGGTGGCGGTCAGCCGCTCGCGCTCGGTGCCGGTCAGCAGGCCGGAGCAGCCGGGGTGAGCGAGGACTTCCCGGGCGGCGTAGCCGTCGCCGTGCTCCAGCGTCCGGGCGATCAGGGAGCGGGCGGTACTGGCGGCGGCCGGCTGGCCGGTGCCGCCGGCGGCCTCGATGAGGGTGAGTCCGAGGCGGGTGTCGAAGACGGCGAACCGCGGTTCGCGCTGGTGCTGCTCGTAGCCGTCGAGCATCGGGGCGGGGTCGGCGGCAGGGTGCCCGGCGTGCCGGCGGCACAGCGCGGCCAGGCAGGCGGTGACGGTGGCTTCCCAGGGGTCGCCGGGCAGGGTGGCGGCGATCAGGTCGAGCGCGCCTTCGGTGTCGCCGCCGCAGGCGAGGGCGAGCACGGCGATCTGCCGGCCCTCGAACATGCGCCGTCCGATCGTGCCGGGCCGCGCGAGGTGATCGTGGGCCTGCGCCCACCGGCCCGCCCGTACCAGCGCGCGGGCGCCGTCGAAGAGGAACGTGCCGCGCGTCCACCGCACCATCTCGGTGTGGTCCGCGTCGGTGGCGGTGAGCGTGCTGACGGGCACCGTGATGCCGTCCACGGTGGTGTCGGCGCGGGCGGCGACCGCGCGGTTGAGCTCGTGGAGCATGCGGAACGCCTGGTCGGCGTCGTCCTCGCGGATCCGCAGGCTCGCCAGGTTGACCAGCGGGGCGAGGGAGTAGCACGCCTCCTTCCCCGGCAGCGGCCGGACGGCGAAGAAGATCTCGGCGTGGTCGGCGCACAGCTTGCGGGCCAGGCCGTGCAGGCCGACGTCGCAGGCCAGCAGTGCGGCACCGTTGTGCACCGACGATGCGACCGTGGTGTCGGCCGTGTCGTCGGCCTGCACGGCGAGCTCGCCCAGGCGGCGCACCCGGTCCTCCAGCGGCCGGCACGGCGGGCGGAAGCGGCGGGCGAGGGGGAAGCGGCCGGTGGTCTCGGTCAGCTGGGCCATGGTCACTCCTGTCCGAAGACGACGCGGCCAGCGGTGGTGGCGAGGGCGCCCTGGGCGGTGGGGGGCAGGCCGAGCCGGTTGAAGTGGAAGAGCAGGTGCTGGGCGCAGACGGCGCGCAGGCCCCGGGTCAGGTGGCCGTCGTGGGCGAGGCGGCGCAGTTCCTGGCCGGCCAGCGTGTGGGTGTCGATCCAGGGGGCGGCGAAGGCGAGGGTGCCGGTGGCGAGTGCGCTGCCGGGGCCGGTGTCGACGGACATCAGTCGCTGGACGGCGGGGGTGAGCCGGTTGGCCTGCGCGGGGTCGGGGGCGGGCCGGTGGGCGGCGACGCGGGCCCAGACGTCGCCCTGCTCGTACCACTCCTGGCCGGCTCCGCGCAGCAGCGCGGTGGCCAGCAGGACGGCCAGCTCGCGCCGCTGGCCGGGGCCGCGGTGCCCGGCGAGGTGGGCAAGGACGTGGCGGCTGTCGCGGTGGAACAGGTCGTGCGCCGCGTCCATGCCCGATGTGCCGCCGAACGCGAGCACTTCGGGCTCGTAGACCACCCGGGTCCAGGCGGTCACCGGGCCGGCGGCCCGCGCGGCGGTGAGGGCGCCGGTGAGGGCGGCCTCGACGGTGTGGGGGCCGGTGCCGGGCCCGGGCTGGTAGCGCAGCCGCCACCGGTCGCCCTTGCGGACGAAGTGCCAGTGCGTGAGGTGCCCGGCCTCCTCCGCGCCGACGAGGACGGGCCATAGGTGAGCGAGCGCGGCGGGCTCGGCGGCGGCCGGGTCGGTGAAGTGGACGTGCAGTTGGAGCATGGAGGCGGCGTCGTCCGGCCAGGGCCCGGGCGGGTTCGTCAACGCGCTTTCCCTTTCGGCTAGTTGAGGAGCAGGCAGGAGTCCCAGCCGGACAGCACCGTGCGGGTGGTGGCGGTGTGCCGGGCCAGGGCGGCGCCGGTGGCCCCGTCGAGCAGTCCGACCGGGTCCTCGCCGGCCGGCGGCAGGTGCTCGGCGAGGACGTCCAGCTGCTCGGCGAATGCCGGGCCCGAGCTGTCCTGGGCGACCCGCCACACCGTCTGGAACAGCCCGGCGGTCCCGTGGCACAGCCCGTCGTCGGTGACGCGGCTCAGCTGCGCGGGGTCGGTGAGGCAGCCGAGCAGCGCCGTCTCGGCCATCCGCCGGCGGGCGGTGTCGCCCAGCGCGAGACCGGCCAGTTGCTGGGCTCGGGCCAGCCCAGGGGTGCCGTAGCACCAGGACGGCCGCAGCGGCCCGCGCTGGCGGGTGCGGCGGGCGGCTTCCTCGGAGCGGGTGACGGCTTCGGGCCACCACGGTCCGGCCGCTCCCTCCTGGCGCCAGCCGTCGAGCCACGCGCAGATCGTCCGGATCGCCTCGATCTGGCCGGGCACGGACACCCGTCGGCGGACGGCGAGGGAAAGCAGCGCGAGGGGGCCGGCGATGCCGTGCGCGAGGCCGAGGTTCCCGTGCCCGCCCGGGTAGTCGGGCGAGCGCTCCCCGGACGGCGCCAAGTGCGTCCACCAGCCGGGCAGGCCGACCGGAAGCGGCTCGGCCAGGCGCACCAGGTAGGCCAGGACGGCGGGCAGCAGATCGCCGCCTCGATGGTGGCGCAGCAGGTGCGCGCCGATGCCGGTCATCCCGTAGAGCAGGTCGTACTCGCCGAACTCCGGCAGGTCGCCCCGGTCGATGCGGGCGTGCGCGGCCTCCAGCCGGGCTCGGGTCGTCGTCTCCACCGCCCGGTCCAGGGCCTGGACGGCGCGCTCGTAGCGGCCGGGCCCGATCGTCGCGGTGTGGACGGCGTACGCGGCGGCCGGCGCCCCATAGAACAGGCCCATGCCGTGACCGGAGCTGACGCCGCCGCGCAGCGCCGCCGCCAGGTGGGCGTGGACGCTTCCCCAGCTCCCCCGACCGCTGGCGGCCTGCTCGATGTGCAGCAGGGCGACGCCGGCCGCGCCCTTGGCGAGGGACTGGGCGGCCCGGTTCACCGCTGGGCCTTCGCGGTGTGGGCCAGCGCTGCGGCGCGGGCCAGGCGGTGGCAGAGCCGCTCGCGCTCCGGGTCGATTCCCAGCGCCCGCACGTGGTGCATGTGGAGCAGGGACAACAGCACCGACTCGTCGGCGGGGTCCGTCTCCTCGAGCCGGTCGCGGTAGGCGGCCAGCGCCCGCTGCCGCTGCTCCCAGGCGTCGGCCACGGCCCGGCCGGTGGGGGTCTCGCGCAGGGCGGCCCAGTTGCCGTCGGGGTTGCCCAGGGCGACGGCCTGCTGGTGGACGGTGCGGGGGACCGGGGTCGGCGGCGTGCCGCGGGCCGGGATGCTGGTGGAGAGCCGGCGTATCCCTGTGTGGATGCCGTTGAGGCCGGTGGCGATGGCCACCATGCTGGCCGCGGTGACCGCGCGCGGGTCGTGGGCGGTGTGGAGGAGCTGGGTGACGGCGGCGCGGGAGTCGGCGGCGAACACCGCCTCGGCGGCGGTCATCGCCGCGCCGTGCCCGTAGCGGCCCGCCTCGGGGTGGTAGGTGTCCAGCTGCAGATGGGTGATCAGACCCAGGTCGCGCAGCCGGGCGGCCCACGCCCCGAGGTGCCCGGCGGCCGGGCCGTAGGCGGCGGTGTCCGGCAGCGGCAGGCGCAGCCGCAGGTGCGGATCGGGGTCCTTGTAGCGCAGGAACCACCACAGCGGGGTGTCGAACGCGGCGAGCAGTGCGGGCAGGTGGGCGGTCAGGATCTCGGTGTGCCGGTGCGGGTGGGCGTACAGCCTCGCGGACAGGTAGGGGGAGGATCCGGGCAGGTGGCCGGAGGTCCGCATCGCGACCGCGCCCCGGTGGCCGGGCCTGGCCGGCGGACGGGTGCCGGCCAGGGGCAGGGTGATCTCGTGGGGGCGGCCGTCGATCCAGCCGAAGGCGGCCGGGTCGGGGGCTTCGGTGAGTTCGGCCACCGGGTGGGCGTCCAGGTGGTCGCGCAGCAGCACCAGATGGGAGCTCTCGCCGAGGTCCAGACTCAGGCGCAGGTCGTGCTGGGTGAGGAACACCCGGCCGGGGACGCGGAAGCGGGACAGCCAGTCGGCGGCGGCCTGCTGCCATCGCGGCCACGGGGCGGTGCGCGGCGGTAGCACGTCGGCGGGCAGGTTCCAGCGGGCCGGGGAGAGGATCGTGCGCCGGTAGCGGATCCGGGGGCGGAACGGCATGCGCCCGGCGGCGCCCCAGTCGAACGCGGTGTAGGTGGGGGTGTGGGCGGTGGTGATCTCGCACAGGAACCGGGCGAGGGGCTGGGTGTTGTTGCGGAACTCGATCGCGTTCATCACCCGCGGCTCGACAGGCCGGCCGGTGGACAGGCGCAGCAGCCACATCCGGTCCACGTCGCCGCACACCGCCAGGTCCTCCAGGTCGAGGACGGCGTGTGCGGGGTCGGGGTGCTCGGCGAGCGGGAGCAGCAGCGGGAGGACGGCGGGGGCGCGGCCGACGTTGGTGACGCGGGTGTGCAGCGGCGGGGCGCACACCTGCACCGGGTCGGCGTCGCCGTCCAGCGTCGGCAGCGCCGCGTAGGCGGCGGTCATGCGGTCGCGGTCGGCCGGGGCGAGCAGGTCCAGGAACCTGCCCGTGGTGGTGCCGGCCGCCCGGGGGGTGCCGGTCACGGTGAGGGTGAAGTCGCCCCGGTCCAGGTGCTCGCGGGTCGGCGCGGTGAGGGTGAACGTCAGCTCGGCGTGCGGCTGGACGCGGCCGCCGACCGCCGGCCGCGCCAGGTTCTCGACGGCCTTGTCGTCGAGAACGGTTTCGAGGCGGCCTTCGACGGCGGCGGCCTGGGCCAGTGCCAGAAGCTCGGCGTCGCGGCCGTTCAGGCTCGGCGCGGGCAGCTCGTGAACCGCGTCGCGGTAGCGGGCCGGGAAGCCGAGGCCGGTGTTCGGGTTGGTGATCTCCTGGACCGGGACCACGGCGCCGCTCCCGTACCGCTCCAGGTAGCGGCCCCGGTAGTCACGCCAGGCCGGGAGCCCGCCGGGTTGCGGGGTGAGACGGGTCAGCACGGTGACGGCGGCCGCGGCCTCGCGCGCCACCGCCGTCGGCAGGGTGAGCGCGGCGTCGAGGCGCAGGTCGACCATCAGCGGCTTCTCGGCGGCGGCGGCCCGCGCCATGGTGGAGCCGGTACGGGCCCGCAGCTGCCGCCCGTGTGCACGGCCGGTGTTGTGTCGGTACAGGTCCTGACGGACGTCGCGCAGTACGGCGAGCAGCGGCGCGGCCGAGCCGATGCCGGCGGCTCCGGCCCGGTCGAGGACAGCGAGGACGTGGCCGAGCGGGTCGGTGGCCGTCATCGGCGGCCGCAGCGCGGTCAGCAGCACCCGCCGGGCGACCAGCGCGCGAAGCAGCTGCCGGATCGCGGCGGGGTCGTTGCGGGGGAACTCCTCGGCGAGCCGGCCGGCCAGCTCGCCGAAGCTCAGCGGGGTCGCGGCCGCGCGCACCGCGGCTTCGACCGGGCGGGTGCGGCGTACCGCCACCTCCAGCGGGTCGCCGCCGTGGACGGGGTTGGCCTGCCACGGCACGACCAGGCGCTCGCCCCGGGCGAAGCACAGCGGGTTCGCGACCACCGGCAGCCGCTCCAGCAGCAGTTCGTCGCTCTCCAGACGGGCGAGGACGTCGGCCAGCCACGCCGCGTCCGGCCGGGCGACCGCCTGGTGCGCGTCGCCGAGGGCGAGGGAGAGTCGCTCTCCGAGGCGGGCGGGCGCAACGCCGGCGAACAGGCCGAACGGGGTGGCCCGGGACTGCGTCCGCAGCACGTACTTGAGGACCGACACGGTGATGCGCCGCACCTGTCGCCGTGTCCGGCCCCGCCCGTCGATCACCGCGCGGACCTGGTCGGCCAGCACAGGGCTCGCGGCCTCGACGGCCTCGACGAACCGGGCATGCGACCAGACCTTGTCCAGCCAGGCCCGCCACTGCTCCGCGTCCCCGCCGGCCAGGTCCGGCCAGGTCGGTTCGACGGTCAGGGCCCCCGCCCTGAGCAGCACGGCATCCACGGCACGGTACAACGCTCATCACCCCCACGAGAAGACGGAAAGGGCCCGGCGGGCGGGCGGGGACGTTTCGGTCC
>NZ_JBHVET010000358.1:0-8234 GCF_042802135.1 Kitasatospora sp. NPDC057512 | reverse complement strand
GTTCAGCTCAGGCGACGTTGCCGCCGCCGCTGGCGCAGGCGCTGCCGGAGCAGGTGCTGCCGCAGTTGTCGTTCGTGTCGCGCAGCAGGTCGGCGAACACGTCGCCGCTCTCGACGATGGTCGGGTCGAGGTCGAAGTCCGAGCCGTCGAGCGCGGCGACGTCGGTCTTCTCGGTCTCCGGCGCGATGAGCGTCCGAGGCGCCATGCTGATCCCCTCCTTGGGTGGTCGGTTTCTCGGGTTACCCGGCCCGCTTCAGGGCCAGGAGATCGTGATGCGGGTGTGCCGCTTGTCGATGACGCGGCCCTCACCCAGCTGGCCGTCCGGCGTGGTCGCCGGGTAGACGGTGAACTGCGGGCCAGCGCCCGAGCGGTGGTCTCGGTCCCAGGTGCGGATCTGCTCGGCCAGCCGGGCGGCCAGCTTCGCGCCGTCCGGCCCGTAGCCGTGCGCGCCGAACTCGAACGTCGGGTCCTCGCTGACCTTGCGCAGCGCCAGGTAGGCCAGGCTCGACCCGTCGGTCGTCGCCGGGCAGGCCATGCGGTTCTGCGGCGCGACGAGCTTGGTGTCCGGGGTGGCGGACAACATGCAGAATCCGGGCAGCACGGTGGCCAGCCACAGGTGCAGGGAGTCGAACGGCTCCATCCGGCCGACCGCCACCCCGGTCCACTCCTCGGTGCGCTCGGTGTCCAGGGCGCCGGTGAGCGGGCCGGCGTCGACCGGCGGTTCCTCGTCGAAGCGCAGCCCGACCTCCTCGCCGTGCAGGAGCAGCAGCTGCTCCTCGTGTGCGCCGACGCCCTGCATCCGCACGAAGCCGCACACCTCGGCGGACAGACTCACCAGCCGGTCGCCTTCGCGGCGCAGGGTGATCGAGCGGGAGACGCCGCGCATCCGCAGCGGCACGGTGATGGTGCCGTGCTCGGTGAGTTGGTCGACCCAGGCCGGCGGGATGTCCCAGGCCCCGACGGTGACCAGGATCCGGTCGAAGGGGGCGCGGTCGGCGCAGCCCACCTCGCCGTCGCCGAGGACGACGTTCACCCGCTCGTAGCCGGCAGCGGTCAGGCCGCGGGTCGCGCGGTCGGTCACGTCCTGGTCGATGTCCAGGGTCGTGACCTCGCCGTCCGCCCCGACGATCTCGGCGATCATCGCGGCGTTGGTGCCGCTGGAGCCGATCTCCAGCACGTGGTGCCCGGGCTTGATGTCGGCCTGCTCCAGCATGAACGCCTGGATCCGCGGGGCGGAGACCGAGCTGATCGCGGTCCCGTGCTCGTTCCGCTTGGTGATCACGACGTCCTCGACGCCGTAGGCCTGCCGGACGGGCGCCTCCGGCACGAAGGCCTCGCGCGGCACCGTACGGAAGGCGCGCTCGACCGCGGCGGTCCGGATCTCGCCCATGGAGATCAGCTGCTCGACCATGGCCGTCCGCAGCTCCTCCGGGGTCTCCGTGCTGGTGGTGGCGGTCTCCACCGTGTCAGACATGCAGTGCTCGCTCTCAATGTGATGAACAGTTAACTGTGCTGCCAGTAAGCGCAGTTGAAACTGGAAGCCTACGGGCTCGGTGCGTCACTCCCGCCCGGCGGCCAGGCCGGCGACGGTCTGGCCTATCCGCGCCTCGACGCGGTCGAGCGCGGACTGGGTGGACTGGGTGGACTGGACCAGCCCGGTGTCCCTCTCGGCGATCCGCAGCCGCAACGCCTCCCGCAGATGAGACCGCGCGAGGACGAGATCGCCCTTCTCCAGCAGGTGCTTGCCGAAGTGCTGGAGCGCGTAGTGGAAGACCCCGTCGATCGGCACGATCCGGTCGCCGTCGGCGATCGAGGGAGCGAACAGGTCGCCGTGCCGGGCCGGGCGGTGCACCCGGACTCGCGGGTGCCGCAGCACGGGCTCGCGCGGGCGCAGCGTCGGGCCGACGTACAGATGAATCATCGGATCCCCCAGGGAGGACATCCCGGTTCAGGAAGCGGGCGGTGACTACCACTCCTGGTCGACGTCCTCCGCGAGCACCAGGTCCTCCAGGGCCTGCGGGTTCTCCTCCGGGCCGGTGCTCGCGGCGATGGCGATGGCGATGGCGGCGGACTTCGACAGCATGGTGCCTTCCTTCGAATCGCGTCCCTGCCGTCCGAGAGCGGACGCGCAGTGAACGGCGGTGGCACTACGGTCCCGTCTTCGACCCGCTGCGGTCACGGGCAGCGGTGACCGCCTTTTCCGGACCGGCGTCAGCTCGCTCACCTGGGCGGGAGCTTCGAGGCAGGCCCAGAAGAGGACAGTGCGTCATGTGGGAATCGCGGAGCGTGACCCATGTGGCGTAATCGGGTCGCTACGGTGAGGTAGTCAGGCCGCTCACCGCACCCGTCCGGGAGCCACCATGCCTCCACGCCCCAAGCCCGGATCCAAGACCCACCGGGACTCGCTCCGCACCGAACTCCTCGCCGTCGGCGCCCCGATCGCGACGATCGCCGCCGAGATGCGCACCCGCTTCGGCTGCCGTCCACGGGAGGCCTGGCGTCACGCCCACGGCTGGACTCTCCAGGAGGCGGCCGACCGACTCAACAACGCCGTCGGCGCCGCCGGGCCCGCGACGGACGCCTCCCTTCTCGGCAAATGGGAGAAGTGGCCGGCCGCGGCGGGCCGACGGGTCACCCTGCGGGTGCTCACCGTCCTCGCCGAGCTCTACGGCGCCTCCCTGGAAGACCTGCTGGATCTGGAAGACCGCCGCGCCCTGCCTGAGTCCGATCTGCGCGTGCTGCGACACCAGGCCGCCGGCGATCCGGCCACGGCCGTTGCGGCGCCCCTCCCCCCGGTGCCCGACGTGCCGCTCACCAGCGCCGAGCTCATCCACACCGCGGCCGACGAGTCGGCGCAGTGGACGCAGTGGGCCGAGGTCCCCAACTGCGGGCCGGTCAGCGTGGAACAGTACGCCGCCGACACCCGCGGCCTCGCCGCCGACTACCTCATGGCCCAGGACCCGCTGAAGGTCTACGGGCAGACTCACAGATCACTCGTCCGCATCTGGGACCTGCTGTACGGGCACCAGAACCTGGAGCACCGCCAGAAACTCTTCGCGACCGCCGGCTACCTCGCCGCGATGATGGCCTGGATGACCAGCGACCTCGGACACAAAAGGCAGGCCGCGACCCACATCCGCGCCGCCATGGTGGCCGCCGAGATGGCCGCCGATCCGGCCCTCCAGGCATGGGTCGCCGCCACCCGCAGCAAGCTCGCGTACTGGGACGGGCAGTATCGCGCGGCCATCCGGCACGCCGAACACGGTGCCGCCCTCCAGGCGCCCGGAACCGTCACCGTGCTGCTCCACTGCCAGGCCGCGGACGCGTGGGCGGAAGTCGGTGCGCACGCCGAGGCGAAGACCGCCTTCGGCCGAGCCGAGGACGCCGCCGGGCTCGATCTCGCCAACGCCTTCCACGACCAGGTCGGCGGGCTGTTCGCCTGCACGGACGGTCGGCTGGCCAACTACGGGGCGGGCATCTGCCTGCGCGGTGACAACCCGACCCGGGCGCTGGCCCACGCCGACCACGGGCTCGCCGCTCTCCAGCGCCAGGACGTCCGGCCCCTGGGCACCATCGCCCAGCTCCACATCACCCGCGCCGGAGCCCACTTGCTCGCCGACGAACCCGAAGGCGTCCTCGACGCACTCGCCCCCGTCCTCGCACTGCCCGCCGAACACCGCACCGCCCCCGTCCGCCGGCGCCTGCGCGACCTCGCCCGGGACGCCGCCGGATCGCCCATGGGCAACAGTGCCGCCGGACGCCGCCTGCAAGCCGTCGTGGAAACCGCCGTCCGCGAAGCCAAACTCGCCCTCTGCCTCACCGGCCCGGACAGTGATTGGATCAGCAACCATGACTGACACCCCTGCGCACATGGCCGATCACTGGTGGTGGCGTCCCGGCTGGGAACCGGGTACCCGCTGGTACACCTGGCACCTGACGTTCGACGGCGCCGACGACGTCCACCGCCTGGCCGCCGACTACCGCCACGCCCTGGCCGGCGTCCCCGGCCTCGACCTGGTCCCCGACCGCTGGCTTCACCTCACCATGCAGGGCCTCGGCTCCACCACCGAGGTCAGCGAGGCCGACGCGCGCGCCATCGCCGACGCCGCCGCCCACCACCTCGCGAAGATCCCCGCGTTCGACCTCGCCCTGGGCCCGGCGATCGTCACTCCTGAGGCCCTGCTCCTCACCATCAACCCGGCCGAGCCCGTGCGCGCCGTCCGCACCGCCATCCGCGCGGCCATCGCCGACGTCTGGCCCGACGTCCCCGAGCCCGCCGACAACTTCCGGCCCCACGTCTCGGTGGCCTACTCCAACGCCGCCGGCCCGGCCCGACCGGCCGCCGACGCCCTCACGGGCGTCACCACCTACCCGGCCACCGCCCGCGTCACCGCGGCCGAGCTCATCGTCCTCGGCCGCGACCGGCGGCTGTACGAGTGGGAGACCGCCGCCCGCGTCGCGCTCGGCTGAACAGCGCCACGTCCAGGCTCAGGCCGGCCAGGAGCGCCGGAGCCCGCTGCCCCACTCTCCTTGCCGCCCGATCCCACACCGGCCCGGGCCTTCGGGCCTGACCGCCGACCCGGCTGCTGAGCCAGCGGCGCTCGGCCCAGCGAGACAGGACATTCACCCCCCTTCCCTCAACTACCCGACAACAGCTCGCTCAGCGTTGATTTCGCGATGCCCAGCTCCACCCGTGCAGCCGCCTGCGAACCGTGGCGCCCTACGAGGAACTGGGCCGCGATGCCGCGCTGCGCCCGTACGTCCTGACGGTCGAGCGCAGCAGCTCGGTGACCGTGGCGGCCGCCCGGACGCCGGTCGGCGCGTGGACGGCGCGGGCAGGGCCAGCGCGGCTCTGTGGAACCCGCGCAGTTCCGGTGGACAGCTGTACACCGGTGACACTGCTGCCCGATCAGTCTTTCGGAGTCACGATAGCCAGGGCGACCCTACGGCCCGCAGAACAAGACCCACCAGCTGAATCACGGCTGAAAGCCCACTGAGCGCCGGTTTTCGTTCCTACCGGTCTCGACCCGTTACCCCAGGAAGGGGTTGGGGCTGGCGGCGAGGCCGTCGGCGGTGAGGGTGTCGGTGAGGTGGCTGAGCTGGGGGTGGGTGGAGGCGACGGCGCGCAGGAGGTCGCGCACGCTGGGCGCGGGGTCGAGTCGGCGGCCGCGGCCGCTGGTGAGCAGTGGGCCGGCCTCGGGGCTGCTGTGGGGGGCGGCGGTGCGGCGGTGGGGCAGGTAGTCCTCGACGGCGAGGGCGACGGGCGCCGGGAGCTCCTGGAACTCGGTGCCGCCGCCCTTGAGGGTGACGAGGGCGGTGGTGCGGTGCTGCTCGCGCACGATGCCCTCGACGTCGAGCGCGACGGCCTGGTGGGCGCGCAGGCCGCGGCCGAGGACGAGGTAGCCGAGCGCGCGGGCGCGGTGGGGCATCAGGCCGCTGTAGCGGTCCAGGGCGGAGACGTAGAGGGTGGACTCGGCGCGGGTGAGGGCGGGGCGGCCGGGGAGGTCGGCGACGGAGGGGCGCAGGGTCTTGGGGGCGGGGTTGACGATGCCGGGGTCGAAGCGCTGGGCGTGCTGGTAGAAGCCGCGTACCGCGCTGACGAGGAAGGCGCGGGTACGGGCGTTGTCCGCGCCCGCGGTCCAGTTCTTGACGTCGCGGCCGCCGGCGGTCCAGACCCGGTCCCCGATGTACGCGATCCAGCGCATGACCTCGCGCGGGTAGTTCAGCCGGGCGCTGTCGCCGAGCGGGGTGGTCGTCAGCCAGTCGGCGAGCACCTGCTCGGGGTCGGGGCGGAGGACTGGGAGCTCTTCCTCGGAGGTGGGCTCGCCGGCTGGGATGTGCATGGGGCCCAGGGTGTCACAGGCCGGTCGGGGAGGTGTCGAGCCGGGTGTTCTCCCGCTCGCCGTACGCCTCCAGCACCGAGGCGTCCTCGATGTCCAGGTGTTCGGCCGGGTATGTTGCGACTTCGTCGGCACGTCGGTCGGGTCGTCCAGGAAGAACCGCTCCAGCTCCGCGCGCGGGTCGGCGCTCCTCGGAACGCCGTGTACCCCGCGGCCTGCTCATCCGTCAGAACTCGACCTGCATCCCGAACCGCGAGGCGGTTGAGCAACGCGACCGCCGAAGGTTCAACCACCATGAAAGCGTAGTCAACGGGTTCTGGAGAGTGGGGAGAGGGTTTAGCGCCAGTGTCGCTCCGATGTTCCTCGCCCCCGAGACAAGGCAGTCGGCGCGGCGGCGGACCCGTCGCCGCCAGCGGTCGTTCCAATTGAGGGCGGCCACGTCCTTGTCTTCCACTGACCCCTTCCCGGACTCCGCCAGGAGGAATCCCCCGGGCTCCTGATAGAACGACTCTCCATGGAGACGGCACCGTCCAGATTCCCTCAGAAGTGACTTTCTATAACAGCCTTACCATCACCAACTACCCTGGCCAGCCTTCCGAACCGCCGTTTCCACGCGTACGTGAGGGGCGCGCGCGGCGACGGCTGAGTGCATGGCTAAGGCCTAGGGCTGTTATAGAAAGTCACTCTGGAGTGGTGCGGCGGCCCTGTGCCCGCTGGAAAGCCGAACCGAAGGCGTTGGGCACGCGATGGTGGTCGGCCCCTTCGGTTTCCGACTGTCAGCAACGCAGGTGCACTACTCAAGGACAGGGCCGCCCGGTCGAAACCGCTCCACTCCGACAATGTGCCGCACCTTGACCGGGCGCACGATCACCGCGACCCGCTGCTCACCCGGCATGGTCCACCCGAAGCGCTCCAGGGCGAACTCGTCGATGCCCAGAACGCGCGGCACCGCGTGCGCCGGATCCGGCAGGGCACGTATCAGCCGCAGGAGCGTGGAGCGGCTAACCGGGACCGCGAAGGTCTCGGCCAGCCAGGGCCAGGGCGAGCTGCTGCAGTGCGGTCTGCAAACCCTGGCTCCGCCGTCCGTGACGGACGGTCAGCCCAGCCGCCTGCTCGACGAACGTGGCCCGGGGGCACGCTAGTGCCGCATCAGGCAACGTTCGCCCCGTCGAAGTGCCGCCCGGCTGCCGCGCCGGGCGGCACCGAGCAAGCGGTCTCACCGAAACCCTTGCCTGCAAACTCCGAAACCGCAGCCACCAGGTGAAGGTGGAGCACCTCCACCTGCCACGCGTGCTGAAGACCAGCGATCGGTGACCGGCTCTAGCTCTCAGCCTCGAACCAGGACCCGATGTTGTTCCACATGAAGGGGGCCTTCCACTCGGGCTCTCCCTTCATCCAGCCGAGCACGGCCGCGATGACCTTGTCACGTGAGACCGTCCGGGTCTGGTAGTGCTCGGCAGGGACGCCTTCCCGATACTCCAGCTGGAACGTGTTGTCCTCACACATCCGGACCTGGACATACCAGTCTCCCGACCCCTCATCCACGCGTTCGAGGATCAGAGCGCCGCCGCGCTGCAGATCGGCTACTGCCGCGCTCACGGTCGGCTTCGACGGTCGCTTGGCCAGCAAGCCCGCCCGATTCTTCATCACCAGCATGCCGGGATCCTGCCTCAACCGGCTGACATCCGTAGTCCGGGAAGGACAGTCAGAATGATCACGTGGCTGAACGCATGCAGGTCCGTGAGATCGATGACGACGAGGGTAGACGGTTGCTGCGGATCGTCCGCCGGGGCACCGGGTCGGTGGTGACCTGGCGGCGCGCCCAGATGGTGCTGCTCTCCGCCCAGGGTATGCCGGTTGCGAAGATCGCGGAGGTGTCGTTCACCAGCGCGGACCGGGTCCGGGATGTGATCCACAACTTCAACGCGGACGGCTTCGACTCGCTCTACCCGAAGTACCGGGGCGGACGGCCGAGGACGTTCACGCTGCCCGAGCGCCGGGAGATCAAGAAGATCGTCAAGTCCAAGCCTGCCGAGCACGGCCTGCCGTTCTCGACCTGGAGCCTGGCCAAGCTGGCCGACTTCCTGGTCGCCGAGGGGGTGGTCGACGACATCAGCCACGAGGGCCTGCGGGGCCTGCCCCGCGAGGAGGGCGTCCAGCGACGACGAGCACTGGCAGCGCGCCGAGACCCGCAACTTCGCCTCGCTGGTCACCGCGGCCGGCCGGGCCCACGCCGCCCGCAAGTCCATCGCCCAACCGCCGCCCCCACTGGCTGACCGACCCGACTCACCAGGGCCTGCCTTCCCACCGGGAAGGCGGGCCCTTTTGCATGCCCAAGGAACGAACGTGCCGAGGCGTCCGGGGCAAACAGAACCGCCCGGCCGCCCAGTAACC
>NZ_JBHVET010000357.1:0-8237 GCF_042802135.1 Kitasatospora sp. NPDC057512 | reverse complement strand
GCGCCGCCGCAGCGGCGTCCGCGCCCTCGTCCGCGCCCTCGACCGCGGAGCCGACCGGGCCGGCGGGGTCGACGCCGTACGCGCCCGCGCCCGCGTCCGCGGCCCCGTCCGCCGGCACGAAGCTGATGCTCCGGATCTCGACGGGCGTCTGCAGGTCCACCGCCAGGGCGGACCACTGGACCACCTGGCCGGGGACCACCACGGTGACCAGGTCGGGCGTCCCCTGGTTCTTGCTGTCGAACGACCCGTCGTCGATCAGGCAGAGGTTGCCGTTGAGCAGCGACTTGTCCGAGAGCGCGCCGATCACGTCCACCACGACGGCGATGTTCACTTGCGGTTTCATCCTCACTCCATTCCTCGAACCAACGTTCCGGAGCGGCGGTCGTACCGCCCCGCCGGCTTGGTCAGTCCCGGTCAGCCCCGGTCGCGCACCAGCGGCACCTTGCCGACCGACGTCCGCTCGATCTCCGTGGACGCCCTGGGCACGAACTTGACCAGGAACCGGTAACCGGTCTTCTCGATCGAGGCGGGGTTCGCCTCGCCCTGGTTGAACAGCGAGAGCGAGCGGGGCAGCGCGTTGACGAAGACGTGCTGGACCCCGTACGGGCCGAGCGCGGCCTCCATCCGGTACGTCAGACCGGCGACGTCGTCGACCGAGGCCAGCAGCGTGATCGTCTTGCCCTCGCGGTGGTTCACGAACTGGATCTCGTGGGCCACCACGTCCAGGTCCAGCGCGGTGGCCTTGAGCAGGTCGTCCCGCAGCGCCTCGTAGGCGCGCGGGGCCGAGTACTGGCTGTCGTTCAGGTGCAGGATGTCCCCGGTGCGGCCGGCGAACTCGAACTGGCCGGTCTTCAGCCCGGGCCCGTCCAGCCGCGGCCGGCGGATCATCCGGTCGCCCAGCTTCAGCCGCAGCAGCGGGGCCTCGTGCCCGTGCAGCCGGGTGACGACCAGCTCGCCCTCCTCGCCCTCGGCGACCCAGCGGCCCTTCTCGTCGACGATCTCCACCAGGTGCAGCCCGGGCACGGCCGCCAGGCAGGGGGACTCCTCCGTCAGCTGCAACCCGATGGTCTCGGCCTGGGTGGCGGCGAAGTAGCTGAGGATCGACAGGTTCGGGTACATCGCCTTGAGTTCCGCCCGCTTGCGCTGCGGCAGCACCCCGCTCCCGTACAGCGCCACCCGGAAGCTCTCCTTGGCCTCCTGGCTCATGCCCGCGCCGAGCTCGCTGAGGATCGCGATGCCCGCGGTGATCCCCATCAGCGCCTTCGGGCCGGGGTAGGAGAACATGTGCTCCAGCACCGGGGCGGTGACCGGCCCCGCGCCGATGTAGTTGACCCCCGGCACCTGGGCCAGCACCCCGCCCACCATGGTGCCGCTGCTCCACATCTGGTAGTCCGCCAGCGTGGTGTACAGCCACTTGGGGTCGCTGCCCGGCAGGTACTTGGCGAGCTGGTAGGTGCCCATGAAGCGGCCGGCCACCTCGTAGGTGTCCCGCAGCTCCCGCAGCGAGTACACCGACTCCAGCGGCTTCCCGCCGCTGGTGCCGCCGCTGGCCACGATCTCGAAGCCGCCGCGGGACAGCGGCACCACCATGCCCGGGCGCGAACCCATGAAGAACTCGCGCTGGGTCTCCTTGTCCGACAGCGGGATCCGCTGCCAGTCCTCGTACGTCTGCGGGGCGGCGTTGACGCCGGCGCCCGACAGGCGGCTGCGCCAGAGCGGGTTGAGCCGCACCGTGTTGACCATCTGCTGCAGGCGGCGCAGCACCAGGGCGTCCTGGAGCTCGTGCGACACCTCGCTGTACGGCGCCTGGCAGACCCGCTCGCACTCGCGGAGCTTGCTCGCGAACGAGGGGAGCTTCTCCACCGCGTCGACCGACTCCGGATTCAGCTCCCACTCGGGGATCAGCCAGCTCGCCAGTTCGTCGACGCCGCCGGGTGCCGCCGGCCGGTCGGGCGCGACACTCACTGCACTCATCGTCAATTCCCCGTCCTTCTGTTGTTCACGTGTTCAGGTGCCGTCGTTCGTTCGGGCGGCAATTGTTCGGACGCGATTCTTCGGCGTCCCTCAGCGGGCGTCGGCCAGGAGGTCGGTGCCGACCCGCCTGATCTCACCGAGCAGCATCCGGAAGTGTTCGGCGGTGATCTGGTGGTTCATCATCACCACGCGCAGGGCGGCGACCCCGTCGATGTTCACCTTGGAGATGAAGAAATTCCCCCGGATTTTGATCCGGTTCCTGATCGCCACCTGGAGGCGGTGCACGCCGTCGTCCGGAAGTTCTGCCGGTCGGTAGCGGAAGCACAGGATGTTGGCCTCCGGGCGGTGCAGCGTCTCGAAATCCGGCTCGTCCAGGAGAATGCGGTGGATCTCCCCGGTCAGCTCGCAGAGGTACTCGATCTTCTCGGCGAACAGGGCCGGGCCGTAGACGGACCAGAGGGTCCACAGCGGCATGATCATGGGCCGCTTGGTGCACTCGAAGTTCCGGGCGCCGCTGTCGAGCTCGGTGTAGCGGTCCGGCTCCTCGTCGAAGACGTAGCTGGCGCGCTGCTGGAAGGCCCCGAGGCTGTCCTCCTTGTTCCGGTAGAACAGCAGCGTGCAGGGCGCCGGGACGAACATCATCTTGTGCGCGTCCCAGGCCACGGAGTCGACCTTCTCGATGCCCCGCAGCTTGTGCCGGAGCCGGTCGGAGACCAGCAGGCTGGCGCCGTGCGCGCCGTCCACGTGCAGCCAGATGCCGGCTTCCCGGGCGATGTCGGCGAGTCCGTCGAGCGGGTCGAAGGCGCCGACCGAGGTGGTGCCGGCCGAGGCGACCAGGGCGAACACCTTCAGCCCCCGCTGCTCGGCCGCCGCCAGAGCGGGCCGCACCTGCTCCAGGCAGATCTGCTGCTCCGCGTTGATCGGCAGGCGGACGATCTGCGACTCGCCGATCCCCAGGATCCCGGCCGCCCGCGAGACGCTGTAGTGCACGTCCGCGCCGACCGCGATGGCCGGGCGGGGCAGACCGTCCCCCGACGGACTGCCGTCCGACCAGAAGCCGGGGAACATCTTGTTCCTGGCCGCCAGCAGCGCGGTCAGGTTGGCCAGCGACCCGCCCGAGGTGGTCACCATGGCGAAGGAGTCCGGTTCCCACCCGATGAAACGGTTCAGCTCCTCGGCCATGATGCGCTCCGCCACGCTGGGCAGCTGGCCGGCCTCGTAGAACGAGGACGGCTGGTTGACCACCGAGCTGACGAAGTCGACGACCCCGCCCAGCGGCACCACGCCCGAGAACTGCCGGCCCATGTACCCGGGCGAGTGGACCTGGATCCCCGTCCTGATGTACAGGTCGGTGATCGCGTCCAGCCGCTTCTCGTCGAAGGCCGCGATCGTCTCGCGCTCGGAGGTCATCAGGGCCCTGGCGGCCAGGGTCAGCGTTTCGGGGTCGATGAGTTCGAGCCCTCTGATCGAGGAATCGGCCAGATGGCTTTCGAGCCGGTTCAGTACCGTCTCGGAATTCTCCCGGAACAGCTCGGGGTCGAACGTGTCCGCCGGCATTCCGCCGTCGCACGGTTTTCCGACCCCGGGAGTTGCGGAGCGACTCGACTTCTGAGTGCCGAGCAGCGATCCGACTCCGCTTTTTTGCTCGATCATCTTCTGATTCGAGCGAGATTCCATCATAGGAGCCCCCCAATGGCCCTTGTTGAGGACATCGAGACTTTCCCTTTCCGGAACGGTGCATGTCCAGCTGGGTCACTCCAACGGGTGAATCTTCGTTTTTTACCGGCGTTCGATTGCGGCCCGTCGTGATGCGACTCCGGTGCGTGACGTCCGGCATTGTCGCAGGCCGGGGCGGTAGGGCGGCTTATCACATTTCGAACATTGCAATCGAACGGAGGGATGGCTATTCGAACGCAGGCCGGGAATGTGCCGTTTTGGCCCCCGGGTTCGCCCGACGGGCCGATTCCGCTCCTTCTGGCCGGTACCGGACCAGGACCGCCGCCCGGCCCCCGTAGCGCACCCGCTGCGGGGAGCCGGCGATCCCGGGTGATAGGGAGGTGGGATGGCTGAGGTGGCGTTCGACGCGGTGCTGTGCGATGTGGACGGTGTGATCCGGTTCTTCGACGGGAGCCGGGTGGCCGCGCTGGAGCGGGCGGCGGGACTGGCGGAGGGGAGCACGGCGGCGGTCGGGTTCGCGCCGGAGAACGACCTGCCGCTGCTGCTCGGGCGGATCGGGAAGG
The DNA here is from genome assembly GCF_042802135.1 of Kitasatospora sp. NPDC057512. Lineage (NCBI taxonomy): Bacteria > Bacillati > Actinomycetota > Actinomycetes > Kitasatosporales > Streptomycetaceae > Kitasatospora > Kitasatospora sp. NPDC057512. The sequence goes on along the minus strand of NZ_JBHVET010000357.1, from coordinate 4,023 downwards.
CGCAGTGGGTGGACTCGGTCGCGCGGGGGCTGGCCGGCCGGGTGACGGACGCACAGGCACGCGCCCTGGCGCAGGCGTTCGCGGACTCGCCGTTCCGGGCGGACGAGGCGGTGGTGGGGCTGCTGCGGCGGGCCCGGGAGCACTGCCGGGTGGTGCTGGTGACCAACGCGACGGCGTGGCTGGACGAGGACCTGGCGCTGCTGGGGCTGACGGACCTGGCGGACGAGGTGGTGAACAGCTCCCGGGTGGGCAGCGCCAAGCCGGACCGGCGGATCTACGAGATCGCCGCCGAGCGGGCCGGGGTGGCGCCGGAGCGCTGCCTGTTCGTGGACGACCGCCAGGAGAACGTGGACGCGGCCGTGGCGCTGGGCATGACCGGGGTGCGCTACCGGGGGCCGGAGGACCTGCGGCGGGCGCTGGCGGGGGTGCTGGACGGGCGGGGGGTGCTGGGCTGAGGGAGGTGCTGGGGTGGCGGCGTCCGGGCCGGCGGGTGGCGGGGCCGCGGGTGCCGGGCGAGGATCGGGGGGACCGGTCGGACCCCTGGGAGCGGTGGGCGGATGGCTGAGCAGGTCGGGGCGCAGGCCGGGGGGTCGCGGGCGGAGCTGTCCTCGCGCCTGAACTGGCTGCGCGCGGCCGTGCTGGGGGCCAACGACGGCGTGGTGTCGACGGCGGGCATCCTGACCGGCGTGGCGGGTGCGGCGGGCTCCCGGACGGCGCTGCTCGCGGCCGGGGTGGCCGGGCTGCTGGCCGGGGCGATGTCGATGGCGGCCGGCGAGTACGTGTCGGTCAGCACCCAACGGGACACCGAGCGGGCCGCGTTGGCGCGGGAGCGGCGGGAGCTCGCGGAGGACCCGGAGGGGGAGCTCGACGAGCTGACCGACTACTACCGGGGCAGCGGGCTGGCGGACGGTCTGGCCCGGGAGGTGGCGACGGCGCTGACCGAGCGGGACGCGCTGGCCGCCCACGCGCAGACCGAACTCGGCATCGACCCGGACGTGTTGACCAACCCCTGGGAGGCGGCACTGGCCAGCGCGGCGGCGTTCACGCTGGGCGCGCTGGTGCCGCTGCTGGCGGTGCTGCTGCCGCCGGAGTCGTGGCGGCTGGTGGTGACGGTGGCGGCCGTGGTGGCCGCGCTGACCCTGTCGGGCTGGGCGAGCGCCCGCTTGGGGGGTGCCGGCCCGGCCCGGGCGGTCCTGCGCAACGTCGTGGGCGGGCTGCTGGCGATGGCGGTGACGTACAGCGGCGGCGTGCTGCTGGACCAGGTCACCGGGTGATGGCCCGGATCGGTTCGCGGGGGCCGGGCACGCCGGGTGACGGCCCCGGTCGGCTCGACGGGCGGGCCGGTCCGGCCTGTGTTTGTGTGGCTGCAAACCGCTTGGGAGAGGTGAGTCGCCGTGACCATGCCCCCGTTCGGATCGAACGATCCGTTCTCCGACCTGCTCAGCCGGTTCTTCGGGATGAGCCCGCTGGCCTCCCCGCCCGCCGTGCAGCGGGTGCCGATCGGGCGGCTGCTCAGCGAGTCCTCGCAGGAACTGCTCGCGCTGGCCGCCCAGCGGGCGGCCGAGGACGGCTCCAGCGACCTCGACACCGCGCACCTGGCCTGGGCGGCCACCCGGGTGGACCCCTCGCGCCGGATGCTGGAACGGGCCGGCATCGACCCGGACCGGCTCTCCGGCGACCTGGAGCACGCCCTGCCGTCCGGCAACCCCGACACGGTGGACGGCCGGCCGGCGCTCACCCCCTCGGCCAAGCGCGCGCTGCTCGCCGCGCACGCCCGCTCGCAGGAGGCCGGAGCCTCGTACATCGGCCCGGAGCACATCCTCGGCGCGCTGCTCGACCAGGAGCGCTCGGGCGCCGGGGTGGCGCTGCGCAACGCGGCGCCCTCGCAGGAGGCGCTGAAGTCGGTGCTGGAGGGCCGCGGCACCGGCGGCGAGCGCAGCAGTACGGGCGCCCACCCGAGCGAGACGCCGACGCTGGACGAGTACGGGCGCGACCTCACCGAGGAGGCGCGCTCGGGCCGGCTGGACCCGGTGGTGGGCCGGGCCGAGGAGATCGAGCAGACCGTCGAGATCCTCTCCCGGCGGACCAAGAACAACCCGGTGCTGATCGGTGAACCGGGCGTCGGCAAGACCGCGATCGTCGAGGGCCTGGCCCAGCGGATCGTTTCCGGGGACGTGCCGCAGAGCCTCAGGGAGAAGCGGGTGGTCACCCTCGACCTGACCGCGCTGGTGGCCGGCTCCAAGTACCGGGGCGAGTTCGAGGAGCGGCTGAAGAACGTGATCGACGAGGTCACCGCGGCCGAGAAGAGCGTGATCCTGTTCCTGGACGAGCTGCACACCGTGGTCGGCGCGGGCGGTGGCGGCGAGGGGTCGATGGACGCCGGCAACATCCTCAAACCGGCGCTCGCGCGCGGTGAGTTGAGCGTGGTCGGCGCGACCACGCTGGACGAGTACCGCAAGCACGTGGAGAAGGACGCCGCGCTGGAGCGCCGCTTCCAGCCGGTGCTGGTGCCCGAGCCGAGCGTCGAGGAGACGATCGAGATCCTCCAGGGGCTGCGCGACGCGTACGAGGCGCACCACCAGGTGCGGTTCACCGACGAGGCGCTGGACGCCGCGGCGACGCTCTCCGACCGGTACGTCAGCGACCGCTTCCTGCCCGACAAGGCGATCGACCTGCTGGACCAGGCCGGGGCGCGGGTCCGGCTGCGCAGCCTGAGCGGCTCCACCGAGGCGACCGGGGTGCGGGACCGGATCACCAAGCTGAAGCGGGAGTTGGACGAGGCCGTCGCGGACGAGGAGTTCGTCCGGGCCGCCAATCTGAAGACCGAGCTGCGGCAGACCGAGGACGAGCTGGCGGCGGTCGCCGAGTCCCGCGAGGAGGTCGTCGACGTGACGGCCGACGACATCGCGCAGGTGCTCTCCTCCCGGACCGGCATCCCGGTCGCGGAGCTGAACGCGACGGAGAAGGAGCGGCTGCTCAAGCTGGAGGAGCACCTGCACCAGAAGGTGATCGGCCAGGACGAGGCGGTCACCGCCGTCTCCCAGGCGGTGCGCCGCGGCCGGGCCGGGATGGGCGACCCGGAGCGCCCGACCGGCTCCTTCCTCTTCCTCGGGCCGACCGGCGTCGGCAAGACCGAGCTGGCGAAGGCGCTGGCGGCGCTGCTGTTCGGCGACCCGGACCGGATGATCCGCTTCGACATGAGCGAGTTCCAGGAGAAGCACACCGTCTCCCGGCTGGTCGGCTCGCCGCCCGGGTACGTCGGCTACGAGGAGGCCGGGCAGCTGACCGAGGCGGTGCGCCGCAAGCCGTACAGCGTGCTGCTCTTCGACGAGGTGGAGAAGGCCCACCCGGACGTCTTCAACCTGCTGCTCCAGGTGCTGGACGACGGGCGGCTGACCGACTCCCAGGGGCGTACGGTCGACTTCCGCAACACCGTGGTGATCATGACCAGCAACATCGGATCGCAGCGGATCCTCGACCACGCGGGCAACGTGGACGAGATCCGTGACGACCTGATGCGGGACCTGCGGCAGCACTTCCGGCCGGAGTTCCTCAACCGGATCGACGAGGTGATCGTCTTCCACGCGCTCACCCGGAAGGACCTGCTGTCGGTGGTGGACCTGCTGCTGGAGCGCAGCCGGCGGCGGCTGCGGGCCCAGGACGTCCGGTTGGAGGTCACCGAGGCGGCCAAGGAGTACCTGGTCAACCGGGGCTACCAGCCGGAGTTCGGGGCCCGGCCACTGCGCCGGACGATCCAGTCGGAGCTGGACAACCGGATCTCCAACCTGCTGCTGGACGGTTCGGTGCGGGAGGGGGACACCCTGATTGCGGACGTGAGCGACGGGGAGCTGGTGGTCACGCTGGCGCGGCCGGAGGCCTCGGCAACCTTCGAGGAGGCGGAGGCGAAGGCCGCTGACGCCGCTGAGGGCTGATCCGGTCGAAACGGGTTTGGTTCGGGCGTACTCCAGGGGGAGTACGCCCGAACGCCACTGCTGGAGGACGCGTGCGGGCGCGGCGCGGGTC
>NZ_JBHVET010000356.1:0-8274 GCF_042802135.1 Kitasatospora sp. NPDC057512 | reverse complement strand
GGGCGGCAGCGCCCTAGACGGTGACCGACTCCCGGGCCGGGGCCGGCTCCGGGGCGGCGGTCGCGAGCTTGCTGCCCTCGACGTCGACGTCCGGTATCAGCCGGTCGAGCCAGCGCGGCAGCCACCAGGCGCGGCGGCCGAGCAGGGCGAGGACGGCCGGGACGATGGTCATCCGGACGATGAAGGCGTCGAAGGCGACGGCCGCGGCGAGGCCCAGGCCCATCATCTTGATCATCGGCTCGCTCATCCCGATGAAGCCCGCGAAGACAGCGATCATGATGAACGCGGCGGCGGTGACCACCCGGGCGTTGTGCCGGAATCCGGTCACGATCGCCTCACCGGGCTCCTCGCCGTGGACGAAGCCCTCGCGGATGCGGGTGACCAGGAACACCTCGTAGTCCATGGCGAGGCCGAAGACCACGCCGATCATGAAGATCGGCATCATGCTCATCACCGGGCCGGTCTGCTCCACGCCGATCAGGTTGGCCAGCCAGCCCCACTGGAAGACCGCGACCACGGCGCCGAGCGCGGCGACCACCGACAGCAGGAAGCCGAGCGCCGCCTTCAGCGGGACGAGGAGCGAGCGGAAGACGATCATCAGCAGGACGACGGCGAGGCCGACGACCACGGCGAGGTAGGGCAGCAGCGCGTCGGACATCTTCTGCGACACGTCGATGTTCATCGCCGTGGTGCCGCTGACCAGGACCGTCGCCCCGGTGGACGTCTTCAGGCCGGCCGCGTCGTGGCGGATGGCGTGCACGATGTCCTTGGTCTCGGCCTCGCTCGGGCCGGTCGCCGGGACGGCGTTGAGCAGGGCCGTGTCGCCCGCCTGGTTGAACATCGGCGGCGTCACCGCGATGACCCCGGGCAGACCGGAGACCTTCTTGGCGACCTCGGTCGCGGCGGCCTTCGGGTCGGCGACGCCCTTGGCGTCCACCATGACCGTCAGCGGGCCGTTGAAGCCGGGGCCGAAGCCCTCGGAGAGCAGGTCGTACGCGCGGCGCTGGGTGGTGGAGGTGGGCTTGGACTCGTCCCCCGGCAGGCCGAGCCGCAGGTCGAGCGCCGGGGCGGCGAGCACCCCGAGGCCGATCACGCCGCCGAGCAGCACCGCGAGCGGGCGGCGCAGGATGAAGCGGGCCCAGCGGGCACCGCCGTTCTCCTTCGCGGCCGGGGCCGCCGTACCACGGGCCTTGCGGGCCTTGCGCGGCAGCACCTTGCGGCCGAGGAAGCCGAGCAGCGCGGGCACCAGGGTGAGCGCGACCAGCACGGCTATGACGACCGTCCCGGCGGCGGCCATGCCCATCTTGGCCAGGATCGGGATGCCGACCACGGAGAGGCCGGCGAGCGCGATCACCACGGTGAGGCCCGCGAAGACCACCGCGGACCCGGCCGTGCCGACCGCCCGGCCCGCCGCCTCCTGGGGCGTCCGGCCCTCGGCGAGCTCGGCGCGGTAGCGGGAGACGATGAACACCGCGTAGTCGATGCCGACCGCGAGGCCGAGCATCATCGCGAGCGTGCCGGTGGTGGTGGAGAGCCCGAGCGTGCTGCCGAGCGCGGTGATCAACGCCATGCCGAGGCCGACGCCGATGACGGCGGTGAGCAGCGGCAGGCCGGCCGCGACCAGCGAGCCGAAGGTGATCACCAGGACGACGGCGGACAGCGCCATGCCGATCGCCTCGCTGCTGCCGCCCGCGTCGGGCTTGGCCATCAGCGCGGTGCCGCCGATCTCGACCTTGAGGCCGGCGTCCCGGCCGTGCTGGGCGGCCTGCTCCAGGGTGTCGGTGGCGGTCTTGGAGACCTCGCCGGCCTTGGCGGAGTAGCTCACCGTGGCGTAGGCGGTGGTGCCGTCCGCGGAGACGGCGCCCTGCATCTTGAACGGGTCCACCGCGCTGGTGACCTGCTCGGAACCGGCGAGCTCGCCGACCGTCCGTTCGACGGCCTGCTGGTTCGGCGCGGCGGTGATCTTCTGGCCGGAGGGGGCGACGAACACCAGGCGCGCCGAGGCCCCGTCGGCGTGGCCGCCGGGGAAGCGCTCGTTCATCAGGTCGAAGGCCTTCTGCGCTTCCGTGCCGGGCATCGCGAAGCCGTCGTCGGGTGCGGCGGGCGCCTTGGCCGCGAGGACTCCGACGGCCGCCAGCACGGCGACCCAGAGGAAGGTCACCAGCCGGCGCCGGACGAAGGTCCATCGGCCCAGACGGTAGAGGAACGTGGCCACGGGAGAGCGGACTCCTTCGGATGCGGTTCTCGGGATCGGGACGTGCCGCGGCCGGCCGGACGTCCTGGTGGACGCGGTCCGCCGCAGCATGACCAATCCTTGATCGCCGACCCCTACTCCGTCGTCGTCCCTGCGCAGGCCGTTTGCGTACTGCGGACGCAGTAGTGCCCTCCCCCGTACGGAGGAGCGCACGTCCTACGCCGGAAGCAGCCCCCGGACCTGCGGCGGAAGCAGATCCGGTCACCCGTGCGGGCCGCGGCGGCGGGCCGCGGGCCGGTGGGCGAAGTAGCGTGATGTGCCTGACCCGTCCGCTGACGTGCGGTTCGGGAGGATCCGACCCGATCGGTGCTGCTTTCGCAGCCCGCCGCCGGAGGTGCCCCATGGGCGTTCCAGCCGCCCGCATCGTGTTCGACGAGAGCGACCGTGCGACGGTCGCCGAAGCGGTGACCGAGATGCTCACCACCGGCGCGCTGACCCTCGGTCCGTGGACCGAGCGCTTCGAGCAGGCCTTCGCCACCGAGCACGGCGCCTCGCACGCCGTCGCGGTGAGCAGCGGCACGGCGGCGCTGGAGGTGATCCTGCGCAGCATCGACGTCCGGGGCCGCGACGTGGTCGTCCCCGCCGTCACCTTCTACGCCACCGCCGGCGCGGTGGTGCACGCGGGCGGGCGTCCGGTCTTCGCCGACGTCGACCCGGCCACCCTCGCGCTCTCCCCCGAGACCCTGGAGGCGGCGCTCACCCCGGACACCGCCGCCGTCGTCCTGGTGCACATCGGCGGGCTGGTCGGCCCGCAGGTCACCGCGGTGCGGGCGCTGTGCGACCGGCGCGGCGTCCCGCTGGTCGAGGACGCCGCGCACGCCCACGGCAGCAGCTTCGACGGGCGCGCCGCCGGGACCTTCGGCCTGGCCGGGGCCTTCTCCTTCTACCCGACCAAGGTCACCACCAGCGGCGAGGGCGGGATGATCCTCACCGAGTCGCCGGAGCTGCGCGACGAGGCCCGGATCTACCGCGACCAGGGCAAGGGCTCCTTCACCACCAACCACCACGTGAAGCTCGGCTACTCCTGGCGGATGAGCGAGCCGCACGCCGCGATCGGGGCGGTGCACCTGCGCCGGCTGAAGGAGTTCATCGAGACCCGCCGGGCCGTCGCCCGCCGCTACGACGCGGCGCTGGCCGGGCTGGACGGCCTCGACCCGGTGCTCGAACCGCCCGGCTGTCGGGGCAACTACTACAAGTACGTGGCGCTGCTGCCGTCCGGGGTGGACCGCGCCGAGTTCAAACGGGCGGTGGCCGAGGACCACGGGGTGCGGCTGTCCGGCGAGGTCTACGACCTGCCGCTGCACCTCCAGCCGGTGCTCGCCCCCTACCGGCGCGGGCCGCTGCCGGTGGCCGAGGACGTCTGCGCCCGGCAGGTCTGCCTGCCGGTGCACTCCGACATGACCGAGGACGAGACGGAGCAGGTGGTCGACGCCGTCTCCGCGGTGTACCGGCGCCTGGCCGGGTAGCCGGAGCGAAGGGAGCAGGATCGTGCGGATAGCCGTCACCGGAGGCTGCGGGTTCATCGGTTCACATGTCGTGGACCACCTGATCGCGGCCGGCCACGACGTCCTCGCGGTGGACACCACCGACAAGTACCTCAACCCGGACGCCGAGCACGCGCGGCTCGACATCCTCGACCTCAAGGCCCTCACCGCGGCGCTGGCCGGCAGCGAGGTGGTCTACCACCTGGCCGCCATGGCCGACGTCGAGCAGGTCTCCGCCGACCCCGTCCGCGCGGTGCGGACCAACATCGACGGCACCGAGGCCGTCCTGGAGGCCGCCCGGCGCAGCGGCCTGAGCCGGACCGTGCTGGCGAGCACCGTCTGGGTGTACGGAGCCGCCCTCACCGACGGGCAGATCGACGGCGGGGAACAGGAGCTGGACGAGCACGTGCCGATCGAGCTGGAGCACAGCGGCCATCTCTACGTGGCCACCAAGCTCGCCGCCGAGATGCTGGTGCACAGCTACCGCGAGCTCTACGGGCAGCACTTCACCATCCTGCGCTACGGCATCCCGTACGGCCCCCGGATGCGGGACGAACTGGTCGTCGCCCGGTTCGTCCAGGCCGCACTGACCGGCCGGCCGATCACCATCGCCGGGGACGGCCGGCAGAGCCGCAACTTCGTCTACGTCGAGGACCTCGCCGACGCCCACGTCCGGGCCCTCTCCCCCGCCGCCGAGGACCAGACCTTCGCACTGGAGGGCTCGACGGCCGTCTCGGTGCGGGACATCGCCGACACCGTGGACGCCCTGCTGGGGCCCGTCACCATCGAGCACATCGACGGGCGGAAGGCCGACTACGCGGGGCGGCGGATCTCCTCGGCGCAGGCCAAGCGGCTGCTGGGCTGGTCGCCGAGCACCAACTTCACCGCCGGCGTGCGGCAGTACGCGGACTGGTACCGGGCCGCCGTCGGCTCGGCCGCCGGCGCCTGACGGGGCCGCCCGATGCCGCACGCCCTGCTGGTCTCCGGCTCGCTCGGGCAGGGCCACGACGTGATGGCGCAGGCCTGCGCGGACACCCTGCGGGAACGCGGCTGGACCACCCGCACGGTCGACGCCATGGCCCTGCTCGGGCAGCGCTCGGGCGCGGCCGGGGAGGCGGTGTTCCGCCGGCTGCTCGACCTGCCCGGGGTGTACGACGCCTTCCACTTCTCGGCGCTGCGGCCGGGCGCCCGGCTCGCCCTGCTCGCCGACGCGGCGGCCCGCGCCCGGCTGGTCCCGGCGCTGCGGGAGCTGATCGGGGCGCAGCGGCCGCAGCTGGTGGTCTCGGTGTTCGCCACCGCGACCTCGGCGGTCAACCGGCTGCTGCGGCAGGCACCGGAGCGGGAGTTCCGGCACTTCGTGTTCTGCACCGACGTGACGCCGCACCGGCTCTGGGTGCAGGAGGGGACGGACCTCTTCCTGGTCACCTCGGAGGTCGCCGCGTGCGCGGTGCGGCGGTACCGGCCGGACGCCGACGTCGCCGTGGTGCCGGCCCCGCTGCGGCAGCCGTTCTACCGGCCGCCGGAACGGGCTGCGGCGCGCGCGGAGCTGGGCGTGCCGGCGGGCGCCGCCTGCGTGCTGCTGATGTCGGGCTCCTGGGGGCTCGGCCCGCTCGCCCGCACCGCCGCCTCGCTGGCCGCCGCCGGGCCCCACGTACTCGCGGTGGCCGGGCGCAACCGGGAACTGGAACGCCGGCTGCGGACCGCCGCGCGCCGGGAGCCCCGGCTGCACCCCTTCGGCTACACCGACCGCGTCCCCGCGCTGATGGCCGCCGCCGACCTGGTGGTCACCAGCTCGGGCGACACCTGCAGCGAGGCCCGGGCGCTGGGCCGGCGGCTGCTGCTCCTCGACGTGGTGCAGGGGCACGGGCGCGACAACCTCCAGCACGAGCTGGAGCTCGGCCACGCCGACGTCGCCACCGCCCACCCGGCCGAGGTGGTCCGCAACGCCCTGGCCGCCCTCGGCCGCCCCGAGCCCGCGCCGTCCGCCGGCGCGACGCCGGAGGCCTGGCAGGCGGGGTTCGGGGCGGCGCTGCGGCGGGTGGGGCTGGGCTAGCGGTGATGGTGGCCGGCGCGTCCGTCAGCTCGGACGGTCCCCCGTGCCCGGCGGCACCACCCGGTGGTCGCGGAGGGGGCCGAGGGTGAGGCGGTGGGTGCGGCAGTGGGCGGCGATCAGTGGGAGGGCGGCGAGGGTGGCGCGCCAGGAGCCGGGGGCGGAGGTGCAGTCGGAGTCGTGCAGCAGGAGGGTGGCGCCGCCGGTGAGGCCGGGGCGGGCGGTCGCGTAGACGGACTCGCCGGTGGCCTCCGCCGTCCAGTCGCGGCCCCAGGCCGTCCACAGCACGCTGCGCAGGCCGAGTCGGCGGGCGGCCAGGGCCGGGCCGGCCGTCAGGACGCCGTACGGCGGGCGGTACCAGCGCGGGCGGGCGGCGCAGAGTTCGGTCACGGCCTCGGTGGCGCGGCGCAGTTCGCGCAGGTCGCGGGCGGGGGCCGGGTACCACTGCTGCCGGTGGTGCCAGCCGTGGACGGCCACCTCGTGGCCGCGCAGCACCAGCTCGCGGCCGAGCCCGGGGGCCCGCTCCAGCATCGCGCCGAGCAGGAAGAAGGTGGCGCGGGCGCCGAGTTCGTCCAGCGCGTCGAGGACGTACGGGGTGCTGGCCGGATCGGGGCCGTCGTCGAAGGTCAGGGCGACGTGGCCGGGCGCGGCGCCGTGTCCGGCGGTGCGGCGGGCCAGGGTGCGGCGCAGCGGCGGGAGGCGGACGGCGGCCGGGGCGAGGTGCAGGAACTCGACGCCGGCGGCGACGGCGAGGGCGGTGGCGGCGGTGCCCGTCCGGTGCACGGCGGCGGCGCTCACTCGAAGCGCGCGGCCATCCGGCGGAACACGCCCGGTGCCACCCCGTGGAGGCGGGACGGGAAGCCGAGCCAGTGCGGGACGTAGAGGCGGTCGCGTTCGGTGGTGATGGTCGCCACCACGGCGTCCGCGACCCGTTCCGCCGGGACCAGCCGCGGCCACTCGCGCTCGTACGGGGTGCCGCGCCGCTCGAAGAACGGGGTGTCCACCGCGCCGGGGAGCACCAGGCGCACCCCGACGCCCGTGCCGCGCAGCTCGTACCAGAGGCTCTCGGCGAACATCGTCAGTGCGCCCTTGGTGGCCGCGTAGCCGGACTCCTCCCGCGAGCCGACCTGGCCGACGATCGAGCCGAGCAGCACGATCCGGCCGCGGCGGCGCTCCAGCATGCCGGGCAGCAGCAGGCGGACCAGGCGCAGCGGGGCGGCGAGGTTGACCTCGATCATCCGGTCCAGGGTGTCGGAGGGCGTCTGCGCGTAGGGGCCGCGCCAGCCCAGGCCGGCGCTCGCGACCAGGGCGTCCACCCGGCCGGTCTCGGCCAGGGCGGCCTCGGCGAGGCGGGCCGGGCCGTCCGGCTTGCTCAGGTCCTCCGGCAGGGCGCGGCCGCCGGTGCGGTCGGCGAGTTCGTCGAGGCGGGCGCGGTCGGTGCCGGAGAGCAGGGTGAGCCAGCCGGCGTCGGCCAGGCGGGTGGCGGTGGCGCGGCCGATCCCGGAGGAGGCGCCGGTGATCAGCGCGACGGGGCGGTCGGCCGGGTCCGGCGGGGGCTTCAGGGCCCTGCGGTCCGCCCGGACCGCGGGGTCCGTGACGTCCTTCGGGTCCGACCGCCGGGGTCGGGAGTGGGGCTCCTCCGCCATCGGGCACCTGCCGCTCTGTGACCGCCTAGCCGTCCGTTTTGTCCGGCAAGTCACCTTCGCACGGCGGAGCCGTCCGGGCTACCGGGGCGGTACGGCGGGCTCCGCCTCGGCGTCCCGGTGCGGGGCGGACGGCTCCGCGGCCCCGCCCTCCGGCTCGCCGAAGCGCGAGAGCACGAAGGTGCCGCCCACCGCCACCGCGAAGCCCGTCAGCGCGCACCACTCGAACCCGGGGCGCGCGGCGTCCCCGAGCACCGTCACGCCGACCAGCGCCGGACCGAAGGTCTCGGTCACCGTCCCGGCGGCGGTCGCGGCCGTCACCGTGCCGCGCTGCAGGGCCAGGGCGTAGGCGAGGTAGCCGCCGAGGCCGCCGACGGCGAGGGCGTAGGCGGCCGGGTCGGTGAGCACGGCGACCGGGCCGGAGGCGTCCAGCACCCGCACGGCCAGGCTGGTCACGCCGAAGCCGGCCCCGGCCAGCAGCCCCAGACCGGCCGCGGCCGCGTTGCCCTCCCGCCGCACCAGGACCAGGGTGGCGAGCAGCAGGACGGCGGTGGTGGCGAGCAGCGCCCAGTGGAAGGCGGGCGCGGCGTGGTCGCGGCCCTCCCGGCCGGAGCCGAGCGCCAGCAGGGTCAGGCCGGCGACCACGGCGAGGATGCCCGCGAGGTCGCCGCGGCGCAGCCGCGCGCCCAGCAGCCAGACGGCGGCCAGGGCGGTGACGGCCAGGCTGGCGTTGGTGACGGCCTGGACGAGGAAGAGCGGGAGGGTGCGCAGGGCGACGATGCTCAGCGCGAAGCCGACGATGTCCAGCAGGGTGCCGAGGAGGAACTGCCAGGACCGCGCCAG
>NZ_JBHVET010000355.1:0-8288 GCF_042802135.1 Kitasatospora sp. NPDC057512 | reverse complement strand
GCCCAGCGCGGCGACCACCGACAGCAGGACGGTGAAGATCGTGGCGAAGCTGATGACCGCGACGATCGGGCCGGTCGGGTCGGGCGCGAACACCCGGGCCGAGAGGCTCGGGTCGGCGGCCGTCACGGCCCGCTGGTAGGCCTGGGCGTCGGCGCCCTCGGCGAGGCTGACGTCGTACTCGACCGCGTGCGGGTCGTCGGTGAGCGCGGCCCGGGTGAGGTCGTTGGACGTGAAGGCCCGGGCGTTGCCCTGGACCACCTCGCCGACGACGGTGACGGTCAGCCGTCGGCCGTCGAGGTCGAGGGTGAGCCGGTCGCCGAGCTTGAGTCCGTGCTCCCGGAGGAAGGAGGGCCCGGCCTCGATCTCGTTCGGCCCGGTCGCCGCACGGCCCCTGACCACCTCGCGCTGCATCTGGTCCGCGATCCCGTCGCCGCTGAGGAAGTCGGCGAAGGCCGGCTGGGTGAAGCCGACCAGCCCGACCTTGACCAGTCCGCGGACGTGGACCTGGTCGGCGCCGGGGGTGGTCCGCAGCATCGTCTCGGTCTGGGCGGGGGTGAGCCGGGGCTCGGTCTTGCTGCCCGAGAAGTGGGCGGTCTGCACCCTGACGTGGGTGTGGCCGTCGTTGTGGCCCACCAGCCTGGTCAGGGTGGTGCCCAGTCCCGACGTCACGGTCACGGTGAGCACGCCGAGCACGATCGCCGACATGGTGAGCGCGGTGCGGCCGGGGCGGGCGAAGGGCTGGCCGAGGCCGAGGCTGACGGCGCGCGGCAGGCGGGTGCCGCTCAGCAGGCGCTGGACCTTCAGTCCGCGCCCGGTGCGCGGTGCGCTGCCGGCCGAGATGGCCTGGGCGGCGGACAGCCGGTGGGCGCGCGAGGCCGGGAGGAAGGCGGCGAGGACCACCAGCAGCGGGACGCTGACCAGGGTGGCGGCGGGCAGCCAGCCGGCCGGTTCGATCACGGCGGTGCCGGTGGTGATCCCGGCGAAGGCGGACCGGAGGATCGGGTGGGCCGCCACCCAGCCGGCCGCGGTGCCGAGGACGGTGCCGGCGACGGCGGGCACCGAGACCATGGTCAGGTAGACGGTGACCACCTGGCGCGGGGTGAAGCCGATCGCCTTCAGCACGCCGATGTGCCGGTAGCCGGAGACGACCGCGCCGCTCACCACGTTGCCGACGATCAGCGCGGCGACGACCAGGCCGAGCACTCCGAAGACCGTCATCAGCGGCAGGTAGGCGTCGGCGCCCGCGGAGAAGGCGTCCTTGAGCACCAGGTAGGACTGGACGTTGGTGAGCGCGTCCTTCGGCAGGCCCTCGGTGGCGGTGGCCAGGGCGGAGGTGAGCCGCTGTTCGTCGGAGGCGTCGGAGAACCGGTAGAGCATCTGCCGGGCGGTGGGGTGCAGGGCAGCGGCCTGTTCGGGGGTGACCCAGCCGCCCGCGCTCTGGCTCATGCTGGTGGCGTAGCCGACGATGGTGAGCGTCCGGCCGCCGCTGAGGGGCAGCGGGTAGTCCAGGTACGCGGACGGGAAGCCGCCGAACGGCTCGTTGACGACGACCTCGCCGGGTTTGCTCGCCCAGCGGCCGCCCAGCAGTCGCACCTGGTCCACCGGGCCGGCCGGGTCGGAGCGGCCGACCAGGGTGAGTGCTCCGGGCGGGCTGCCGACCCAGTCGGTGGGGATCTCCACCACGGCCTGGTCGAACGGCCCGGCGGCGGCCTCGACGCCGGGCCGGTGGGCGGTGGCGGCCAGTTGTTCCGCCGTGGCCCCGGCCGGGTCGAAGGTCGCGATGACGTGGGCGCCACGCTGCTGGGAGAAGGCGTCGTCGAAGGGGGCCCGGGCGGCGCTGATCACCGCGAGGGCGAGCAGCACGGTCGTGGTGGAGCAGAAGACGACCAGGCCGATCACGATGGTCTGCACCCGGCGGCGCTTCACGGCCGCCCGGGAGGCACGCCAGACGGCTCCGGTCATGCGGACGCCTCCAGCATCCGGTCGCCGGCCACCCGGCCGTCCGCGACCTCGACCAGCCGGCTGGCGCAGCGGGTGGCCAGGGCGGGGTCGTGGGTGACGATCAGCAGGGTCTGGCCGATCTGGTTGAGGTCGATCAGCAGGTCCATCACCTGCTCGCCGGAGCGGCTGTCCAGGGCGCCGGTCGGCTCGTCGGCGAGCAGCAGGGCCGGGCGGTTCATCAGGGCGCGGGCCACCGCGACGCGCTGGCGTTCGCCGCCACTGAGCGCGGCCGGGTAGACGTCCTTGCGGTGCGCGACGCCGAGTTCGTCCAGCAGCTCCAGTGCCCGGCGGCGGGCCTGGCGGGCACCGGTGCCGGTCAGCTGGGTGGCCAGGGCGACGTTGTCGAGGGCCGGGAGGTCGTCGATCAGGTTGAAGAACTGGAAGATCATGCCGACGTGCCGGCGGCGGAACAGGGCCAGCCCGTTCTCGTTCAGCCGCCCGAGGTCCTGGCCCTGCACCCGGACGGTGCCGGCGGTGGGCCGGTCCAGTCCGGCCACCATGTTCAGCAGGGTGGACTTGCCGCACCCCGAGGGGCCCATCACGGCGACCGCCTCGCCGGCGCGGATCCGCAGGTCGACGCCGTCGAGCGCCTTGGCGTCGCCGAACTCCTTGTGGACCCCGGACAGCTCGACGACGACCTGCGCGTCGTCCGGCCGGGAGGTCCCGTCGTGGTCGTTGCTCATGGTGGACGACCGTAGGCGCGGGGCCGCCGCCGGCACGTCCCACCCCGGGTGTAACCGCGGCGGCCGTAGTACCCGGGATGTACGGGGGCGGCACCCCCGGATGATGTGGATCATGCGGTGACCTGGGAGGCTGTCGCCGTGTGGGGAACGGGGTGGGAGTGGGCGGCCGTCGCGACGGCCGGTGCGGCGGGCACGGCGGCCGGCTGGCTGGCGGTGGCGCTCGCCCGCGCGCGGCGGCTGCACCGGGCGGCCATCGGCGAGCGCGGCTGGCTGCTGGAACGGGAGCGGGAGAGCGCCGCCCGGACCGCTGTGGAGGCCGAACGGTCCCGGATCGCCGCCGAGTTGCACGACATCGTGAGCCACAACGTGAGCCTGATGGTGGTGCAGGCCGGGGCCGCGCGCGAGGTGCTGGCGACCATGCCCGAGGAGGCGGCGGCCGCGATGGCCGCGGTCGAGGCGGCCGGGCGGGACACCATGACCGAGCTGCGGCACCTGCTCGGCCTGCTCGCCCCGGCCGCGGACGGCGGCGAGGGGCCCGCCGCGGACGGCTTCGCGCCGCAGCCCAGCCTGAGCCGGCTGAGCCCGCTGATCGACCGGTTCGCCTTCGCCGGGCTGCCGGTCGAGGTGCGGGTCTCGGGCGAGCCGAGGCCGCTGCCCGGCGGGATCGACGTGACGGCGTACCGGATCATCCAGGAGGCGCTGACCAATGCGCTCAAGCACGGGGACGGGGTGACGGCGGAGGTGACGGTGCGCTACGCGGACCACTACCTGCGGGTGGAGGTGCTCAACAGCGGTCCGAGCGTGCTCGCCGGGGCGGCGGCCGCGACGGGCGGACAAGCTGGGCAGCGCGAACGAGCCGGGCGGGGCGGACGAGCCGCACCGGACGGGCCGGGGCCGGACGGCGCCGGGCGCGGGCTGATCGGCCTGCGCGAGCGCGTCGCGGTGTACGGCGGGGACCTGGACGCCCGGCGCCGGCTCGGCGGGGGCTTCCGGGTCCGCGCCCGCATCCCGCTGGACCGGCCGTGACGGAGGAGAACGTGCCCCAGGACCAGGAGCGCCGCCCCCGGGTGGTGATCGCCGACGACCAGGAGCTGGTCCGCACCGGCTTCCGGCTGATCCTCACCGCGCGCGGCATCGACGTGGTCGCCGAGGCCTCGGACGGCGCCGAGGCGGTGGCCGCCGCCGTCCTGCACCGCCCGGACGTCGCGCTGCTGGACATCCGGATGCCCGGCACCGACGGCCTGGAGGCCGCCCGGCGCATCCTGGCCCAGGTGCCCGGCTGCCGGGTGATCATGCTGACCACCTTCGACCTGGACCACTACGTCTACGCCGCGCTGTCCGCCGGGGCCAGCGGCTTCCTGCTCAAGGACGTCACCTCCGCCCACCTCGCCGCCGCCGTACGGCTGGTGGACACCGGGGACGCGCTGCTCGCCCCCTCGATCACCCGGCGCCTGGTCGAGCGGTTCGCGGCCGGCGCCCCGCGCCCGGCCCCGGGCGCCGACGGCCCGGCGCTGCACCGCGACCTCGCCCCGCTCACCCCGCGCGAGGCGGAGGTGCTGACGCTGCTCGGGCGCGGGCTGTCCAACACCGAGCTGGCGCGCGAACTGACGCTCAGCGAGTCGACGGTGAAGACCCACGTGGCCCGGATCTTCGCCAAGCTGAACCTGCGGGACCGGGCGCAGGCGGTGGTGCTCGCCTACGAGACCGGGCTGGTCGCGCCGGGCGGTACCGACTGAACGTCAACTTCCCTTGACCGCAGGCTGATTCACCTGACTATCGGCCCAACCTCACTCCTTGGAGTTAACTCTCTTCAGCACGTTCTCCTTTTTGCCAGTTCATGGGGCACCATCTGCATGTCCACGCCCGAACGAGACCACCACCTCGGGCGCCACCCCCCGGCATGACGAGAACACTTGGACCGGCCCGTGACCACCACCGCCCCCGTGTGGGACTGCCCCTTCCACCACACCGACGGCCTGGAGTTCGACCCCCTCCTGAAGCGACTGCTCACCGAGGCCCCGGTCGCCAGGATCCGGCTGCCGCACGGCGAGGGCGAGGCCTGGCTGGCCACCCGCTACGAGGACGTCAAGGTGGTCACCAGCGACCGCCGGTTCAGCCGCGCCGCCGGCATCGGCCGCGACCTGCCCCGGATGACGCCCGCCCCGATCGCCCAGGCCGAGGCGATCAACCTGATGGACCCGCCCGCCCACAACCGGCTGCGCCGACTCGTCGCCCAGGGCTTCACCAACCGCCAGGTCGAGCGGATGCGCCCGGCCACCCAGCGCACCGTCGACGGCTACTTCGACGAGATGACCGAGCACGGCGCCCCCGCCGACCTGATGCACTTCCTGGCCGGCCGCCTCCCGCTCACCACCATCTGCGAACTGCTGGGCATCCCGGCCGCCGACCGCGCCGAACTGCGCGGCCACGCGGTGGCGATGATGCGGATGGGCCCCGGCAGCCGGGACGGCCAGGAGGCCGCCAAGACCGCGCTGCGCGACTACTTCACCGGGCTGACGGCCGAGCGCCGCGCCCACCCCGGTGAGGACCTGATCAGCGCCCTGGCCACCGCCCGCGACGGCGACGAACTGCTGGCCCCGGACGAGCTGACCGTCATGGCGATGGTCCTGCTGGTCACCGGCCACGACACCAGCACCTACCAGCTCGGCAACCTCACCTACACCCTGCTCACCCACCCCGAGCAGCTCGCCAAGCTGCGCGCCCGGCCCGAGACGCTGCCGCGCGCCCTGGAGGAGCTGCTGCGCTTCGTCCCGTTCCGCCAGGGCGTCGGCATCGCCCGGGTCGCCACCGAGGACGTCGAGCTGGGCGGCGTGCTGATCCGGGCCGGCGAGGCCGTGCACGTCTCCTACCTGACCGCCAACCGGGACCCGGCGGCCTACGAGCGCCCCGACGAACTGGACCTCGACCGCGACGCCGGGCCCGTCAACATGACCTTCGGGTACGGCCAGCACCGCTGCCTCGGCTCGCACCTGGCCCTGATGGAGCTACAGGTCGCCATCGGCACCCTGCTGCGCCGCTTCCCCGGCCTGCGGCTGGCCGTCGAGCCGTCCGAACTCGACTGGAACTCCGGCTCGATCTGGCGCTTCCCGCGCACCCTGCCGGTGGCCTGGTAGCCGACTCCCCGCCTGCCGTCACCACCACCCGTCGCCACCCCGTCACCACCAACCCGCCGCCGCCCGCCGCCCGCGGCCGCCGCGGCGTCCGTACCGCTCCACGCACCCACCATGCCTGCCACCAGGCCCCCAGGGGAGACCCGCACCCATGGCAACACTCTGCCGCCCCGCCATCGCCGTACCCGAGCACGTCATCACCCTCGACGAGACCCTCGCCCTGGCCCGCAGCCTGCACGCCGGCCACCCCCAACTCGGCCTGGCGCTGCGGCTGATCGAGAACACCGGGGTGCGCACCCGGCACCTGGTCCAGCCGATCGAGCGGACCCTCACCCACCCGGGCTTCACCGTCCGCAACGAGGTGTACGAGCGCGAGGCCAAGCGGCGCGTCCCCGAGGTGGTCGAACGCGCCCTCGCCCACGGCGAGTTGACCGCCCGGGACATCGACCTGATCGTCTACGTGTCCTGCACCGGCTTCATGATGCCGTCGATGACCGCCTGGCTGATCAACACCATGGGCTTCCGCTCCGACACCCGCCAGGTGCCGATCGCCCAGCTCGGCTGCGCGGCCGGCGGCGCCGCCGTCAACCGGGCGCACGACTTCTGCCGCGCCTACCCGGGCGCCAACGTGCTGATCGTCGCCTGCGAGTTCTGCTCGCTCTGCTACCAGCCGACCGACCTCGACGTCGGCTCGCTGCTCTCCAACGGGCTGTTCGGCGACGCGGTCGCCGCCGTGGTGATGCGCGGGAACGGCGGGCACGGCGTCCAGGTCGAGCGCAACGGCTCGCACCTCGTCCCGCACACCGAGGACTGGATCTCGTTCGGGGTGCGGGACACCGGCTTCCACTTCCAGCTGGACCGGCGGGTGCCCGGCACCATGGAGCTGCTCGCGCCCGCGCTGCGCGGCCTGGCCGGGGAACATGGCTGGGACGTCTCCGGGCTCGGCTTCTACATCGTGCACGCGGGCGGCCCGCGCATCCTGGACGACCTGTGCCGCTTCCTCAACCTGGAGCCGGCCACCTTCCGCTACAGCCGGGCGACGCTCACCGAGCGGGGCAACATCGCCAGCGCCGTCGTCTTCGACGCGCTGGCCCGGCTGTTCGCCGACGGCGGCGTGCCCGAGGGCACCACCGGGCTGATCGCGGGCTTCGGACCGGGCATCACCGCCGAGATCTCACTGGGCAGTTGGGTCGGCGCACCGGCCGAAGGGGCGCGTCCGCGCCGCCCGCGCGCCATCTCCACCTCCGACATCGCGCTCGTCCATCCGACCGTCCCCCGCCGTTTCCCGACCGGCACTACGATCTCCTGATGACCGATACCACGGAGCGCTCCGACACCTCTGCCAGATCCGCCGAACTCGCCGCCCTGTTCCCGGCGTTGCACGCGCCGCAGTACTGGAGCTGGGGCCGCTTCGACGCGCAGTTCTCCACCGAGCCGCCGCCGGACGCACTGGTCACCAACATCCACCTGGTCGGCTTCGCGGACGGTCAGGTCGTGCTCTGCCGGGACGACCGGGACCACTGGTTCCTGCCCGGCGGCACCCGGGAGCGGGACGAGAGCATCGTCGCCTGCCTGGCCCGGGAGCTGCGCGAGGAGGCCGGCGCCCGGCTGCTCGGCGAGCCGCACTGGCTGGGCGCGCACCGCTGCCGCACCGAGGACCCGGTGCCGTACCGGCCGTGGCAGCCGCACCCGGAGAAGGCCTGGCTGTGGGGCTGGGGCGAGGTCGCGCTGGACTCCGCGCCGACCAACCCGGCGGACGGCGAGCAGGTGGTCGAGGTCCGTCCGGTGCCGCCCGCGGAGGCCCAGCGGCTGCTGCTGGCCGGGCACGACGCCTGGTGGGGCGAGCTGGTCGCACTGGCGGTGGAGCTGCGCCGACGGGCCGGGCTGGGCTGAGACCGCCCTTCCCCGGGATATTCCCACCGGGACGGAAGACCACCGGAACGGCCGAACAGCAGCAGGCCATGTCCGTTTTGCGGTGATATGACTCGGCCATGGACACCAAACTGCTGGCCGTGGACTACCCGGCGCTCCACATCTTCTGGACGATGCTGGAGCTGTTCCTCTGGATCCTCTGGTTCTTCCTGCTGTTCAAGATCATCACGGACATCTTCCGCAGCCACGACCTCGGCGGCTGGGCCAAGGCCGGCTGGCTGGTCCTGGTGATCATCCTGCCGCTGATCGGCGTCCTGGCCTACCTGATCGCCCGCGGGCAGTCGATGGGCAAGCGGGACATCGAACAGGCGGAGCGGTCCGAGGCCGCGTTCAAGTCCTACATCCGGGACGCCGCCGGAACGGCGCCCGCGGGCGGCGGTGGCGGCAGCCACGTCGAGGACCTGGCGAAACTGGCGGCCCTGAAGGAGAAGGGCGCCATCTCCGACGAGGAGTACCAGAGGGCCAAGGACAAGCTCCTGGCCTGACCCGCACGGACGGCCGGGGGGGGGGGGGCCCCCCGGCCTCGCCCCGCCCCCCGCGC
>NZ_JBHVET010000354.1:0-8293 GCF_042802135.1 Kitasatospora sp. NPDC057512 | reverse complement strand
GTGCGGGGCCCGCTCCGGCGCTCTCGCTTTACCCGCTTTACGCGCTTTACGCGCTTTAGGTGCTTTAGGCGCTGACCAGCCCGAACTCGTAGGCCTGGATGACCAGGTGGACCCGGTCGCGGGCGTCGAGCTTGGTGAACAGCCGGGCGACGTGGGCCTTGGCGGTGGCCACGCTGATGGTGAGCTCCGCGGCGATCTCGGCGTTGGACAGGCCCCGGCCGACCAGGGTGAGCACCTCGCGCTCGCGCTCGGTGACGGCCTCGGCGACGGGCCTGCGGGGCTTGGCCGCGGCGTCGGCCTCCGGGCGGGCGGCGAACTCGCCGATCAGCCGGCGGGTGATGCCGGGGGCCAGCAGGGCGTCCCCGGCGGCGACCACCCGGACGCCGTCCAGGATGGTCTCCAGGGCGAGGTCCTTGACCAGGAAGCCGCTCGCCCCGGCCCGCAGCGCGCCGTAGACGTAGTCGTCGTCGTCGAAGGTGGTGAGGACGAGGACATGGGTGGGCAGGTCCGGGTCGGCGGTGATCCGGCGGGTGGCCTCGATGCCGTCCATGCCGGGCATCCGGATGTCCATCACGGCGACGTCGGGGCGCAGCCGGGCGACCAGTTCGACGGCCTCGGCGCCGTTGCCGGCCTCGCCGACCACCTCCAGGTCGGGGGCGTCGGCGATCAGTACGCGCAGGCCGGTGCGGATGAGCGGCTGGTCGTCGACCAGGACGACACGGATCACGGTCCCACCTCCACGGGGGGCTCGACGGCGGGATCGGCCGGGGTCTCGGCAGGCGGATCGGCCGGGGTCTCGGCAGGCGGATCGGCCGGGGTCTCGGCGGACGGATCGGCAGGCGGATCGGCCGGGGCCCGCTCCGGGAGCGGTAGCCGGGCGGCGACCCGGAAGCCGCCCTCGGGGCGCGGGCCGGCGGCGAACTCGCCTTCCAGCAGGGCGACCCGCTCGCGCATTCCGGCCAGCCCGTAGCCGGTGCCGGGGGTGCCGGTCGCCGCTCCGGCGCCCAGGTCGACGACGGTGACGTCGAGGTCCCGCGGGCCGTACCCGACGGTGACGTGGCAGTCCCGGGTGCCGGAGTGCTTGACCACGTTGGTGACCGCCTCCTGGACGATCCGGTAGGCGGCGAGGTCGACCTCGGACGGCAGGGGACGGGCTTCGCCGCGGCGGGTGAGCGCCACCCGCACCCCTGCGCCCGCCGCCTTCTCCACCAGCCGGTCCAGCTCGCCCAGCCCGGGCATCACGTCGAGCGGCGCCGACTCCCCCTCGCCCTGCCGCAGCGCGCCGAGCATCCGGCGCAGTCCGGCCAGGGTCTCCCGGCTGGTGGCCTCGATCGCCTCCAGGGCGGCCCGGGTCTCGGCGGGCTGGGTGTCCATGACCCGGCTGCCCATGCCGGCCTGGATCGCGATGATGCCGATGTTGTGGGCCACCATGTCGTGCAACTCGCGGGCGATGCGCAGCCGTTCGGCGGTGATGGCCTGCTCGGAGGCCCGGCCGCGCAGCGCCTCGGTGTGGGCCCGGCCCTGGTGCACGGTGTTGCCGATCAGCCAGGCGATCAGCACGGTGGCGGCGAAGCCCGCGTAGGCGAGCGGGTTGACCGGGTAGTCGTTGACGGCGCCCCACACCAGCAGCCCGGCGAGGGTGGCGAGCGGCAGTGCCAGGGCGGTGAGCGAGACCCGGCGGGAGCGGGTGGCCGCGCAGTAGCCGACCACCGCGTCGGCGATCAGGAACTGGAGCGGCGCCGCCTCCGGGACGCTCCACATCCCGAGCGCGAACATCCCGCCCCCGAGCGCCACCGCGATGGCGAGCAGCGGCAGCCGGACCAGCAGCGTCGCGACCAGGGTGGTGACCACCGCGGTGACCACCATCGGCATGTCCTCGGGGTTGCCGTGGTAGTTCAGCAGGTGGTGCAGCTCGTTCTCGCGCGTGAAGAAGCGGAACGCGACCAGGGCCGTCCACAGCGCCCCCACCCACACGCCGGCGGGCAGGCGCCTGAGCAGCGGCGGACGGGGTTCGGTGATCATGACGCGATGGTAGCGGCGGCCCGGACGACGGCACATTGGCCCGGGGGCGTAATCCCCGGGGCCAGTGCGGTCGTCCGCCGTTGTGGCCCGCGGCCCGATGCCCGGGCGGGGGCCCGACCGGCAGCGTTGTCCCCGTGATCGAGATCGAGCGACTGACCAAGCGGTACGGCGCCACCACGGCCGTCGACCAGTTGACCTTCACCGTCCGGCCCGGCACCGTGACCGGCTTCCTCGGCCCCAACGGGGCGGGCAAGTCCACCACACTGCGGATGATCCTGGGCCTGGACACCCCCACCGAGGGCGGTGTCACCGTGGCCGGCGTGCCCTTCGCGAGCCGGCCGCGCGGCCTGCGGCACGTCGGCGCCCTGCTGGACGCGGGCGACGTGCACGGCGGGCGCAGCGCCCGGGCCCACCTGTCGGCGCTGGCCCGGAGCAACCGCATCCCGCTCCGGCGGGTGGACGAGGTACTGGCCGAGGTCGGGCTCGGCAAGGCCGCCGGGCGCCGGATCGGCGGCTACTCGCTGGGCATGAAGCAGCGCCTCGGCATCGCCGGCGCGCTGCTCGGCGACCCGCCGGTGCTGCTCTTCGACGAGCCGCTGAACGGGCTGGACCCGGAGGGCGTGCTCTGGGTGCGCGGGCTGTTCCGCCGGCTCGCCGCCGAGGGGCGCACCGTCTTCGTGTCCAGCCACATGATGGCCGAGATGGAGCACACCGCCGACCGGCTGGTGGTGATCGGGCGCGGCCGGCTGATCGCGGACGAGAGCCTCGCCGAGTTCTCGGCCCGCAACGCGGTCTCCTCGGTGGCCGTCCGGGCGCCCGAACTCGCCTCGCTGGCCGAGGTTCTGAGCGCGGAGGGGGCCGACGTGCGGCTGACGGAGCCGGGGTCCGGGATCGTCACCGGGATGCCGGCCGAACGAATCGGCGAACTCGCGCTGCGGCACGGCGTGGTGCTGCACGAACTGGCCGCCCGGACGTCGTCGCTGGAGTCGGCGTTCATGTCCCTGACCGCCGACAGCGTCGAGTACCTGGCAGGAGAAGCCCGATGAGCAGCATGAACGTCATGACCCTCGGTTCCGCCGGTTCCACCGGTCCCGCCGCCGAACCGGCCCCCCGGTTCCTGGACCTGCTCGCCGCCGAGTGGATCAAACTGCGCTCGCTGCGCTCCACCTACTGGGTGCTGGCGCTGGCCTCGCTGGTGGCGGTCGCGGTCAACGTGAACGCCGTCCACACCGACCTGACGTACATCGACCACCCGCCCGCACCGATGCCCGGGCGGCCGCCGTACACCTACGACCCGCTGTTCCACGGCCTCGGCAGCATCGCGAGCGACCTGATGGCGGTCGCGGCCGGCAGCCTCGGGGCGATCACCGTCTTCGGCGAGTACACCACCGGCCTGATCCGCACCACCTTCGCCGCCGTCCCGGACCGGCGCGGCGTGATCGCGGCCAAGGTGCTGCTGATCGGCGGGATCACCGCGCTCGCCGGGCTCGTGGTCTCGGCGGTCTCCTTCTTCACCGTCAACGCGATGCTGGCCTCCCGGCACGTCGGGCTCTCCGTCACCGACGCGGGCTGCCTGCGGGCCGTGCTCGCCTACGCGGCGATCGTGCCGGTCTGCGCGCTGATCGGGATGGCGCTGGGCGCACTGCTGCGGCACGCCACCGCCTCGATCGTGTCGCTGGTGATGCTGATGTTCATCCTGCCGATGATGTTCGGCGGGGACCGCTACCGGTGGCTGAAGGAGATCGGCACCCACTTGCCGCTGGCCACCGTGCAGCGGCTCACCATCACACCGAACTCCAGGACCACGATGGGGAAGTACGCGCCGAGCGTGCTGGACTCGTGGATCACCATGGGGGTGTGGGGCGCGGCGGCGGTGGCGGTGACGGTGGTCGTGGTGCGGCGGCGGGACGTGTGAGGTCCCGGGCCGAAGGCCGTCCCAGGCCTCGGATCACCCCGGGCCTCGGATCACCCCGGGCCTCGGATCACCCCAGGCCGAGGCGTCGCGCCGTCGCGGCGGGCAGCGGGTACGGGCGCTCGGGCGGCAGCAGCCGCTGCGCCTTCGCCGCCTGCCCGCCGCGGACCAGCGCGGCGATCCGCTGCACCTGCGGGGTGAGGTCGGTGAGTCCGACGACCCACTCCTCGGCGTAGCGGCGGACCAGCGACCGGCCGATGCCCACCTGGATGCTGTAGTGGTTCAGCGCCGCCCCGCGCAGCGACCGCTCCGGGTCCCACTGCACGTGGACCTCGGCGCGGGCGACCTCGTCCGGGTGCGCGGTGGTCAGGACGGCGCGGGCGAGCGCCTCCTCCCAGCCCTCCCGGGTGATCCGGACCGCCAGCACCCTGGTCTGGCCGGGCTTCTGGGCCCAGTTGCTGCGGTGCATCAGCCAGCGGAACGAGGGCTTGATCCACGTCATCCGGTGGAAGCCGAACGGCGCCGTGAACCGGCCCGCCGCCAGGGCCGCGTCGGCGATCGCCGGCGGGTAGGCCTGGTAGAGCACGATCGTCCGCCCGTCGTGGTCGGCCCGGATCTCGCGCAGTGCGGTCACCCCGCGCCACCCCCCTTCGCCCCGGCACGCTGCCCGTCCGGCCACGCTGCCAGCACCGGCGGCGCGGTGCAACGGGATTAGGGCGGGCCAGCGGGCGCGGCGCCACGCCCCCCGGGCTCAGGCCGCGACGGCGCCCGCCTTGGTGCGGAAGGCGCCGAGGGTGGCCGCCGGGACGCCGCAGGAGGGGAGGAAGGAGGCGGCGCCGCCGTGGTGGGTGCGGACGCGGTCAAGGAAGACGGACATGGCCTCGGCCGGGGCCTCCAGGAGGGGCGCGGGGATGGTCAGGTTGCGGCCCCGGGAGTCGGTGACGCGGGAGGTGGTGCGGTCGTTGAGGGCGGTGCGGTGGCGCTCGGCGAGGCCCGCGAAGATCTGCGGCAGGGCGTCGGCGGTGCGGGTGTAGTCGGCGACGATGCGCTCGGCGGGGACGCCGAGGAGGTCCAGCAGGAGGGCGGTCAGCAGGCCGGTGCGGTCCTTGCCGGCGGCGCAGTGCAGCAGGACGGCGCCGGGGCGGACGGTGGCGTCGACGGCGGCGGCCACCGCGTCGGGCGCGGACTCGGCCAGCAGGACGTAGAAGTCGCCCAGGTCGGCGGCGGTGGCCATGGTGCCCATCCGCGCGGTGAGGGCGTCGGTGGCGGGGTTCACCGGGGCGGCGACGACGGATATCCCGGCGGCCTCGGCGGCGGCCCAGTCGGCGGGGTCGGTCTCGCGCGGGTCGCGCAGGTCCACGATGGTGCGGATGTCGCAGCCGCGCAGCTGGGCGACGGTGGCCTCGTCGGCGGCCGGGAACGGCTGGGCGGAGCGGTACAGCACACCGGGGCGGACGCGCCGGCCCTCGGGGTCGCCGAGGGCGGCGGCGTCGCGGAAGTTGACCAGGGACATGCGGGAGGCCTTTCGGTGGGGCCGCACCCGGGAGGAGACGGGGAGATCCGGGAGGCGGAGACATCTAGACGTCTAGATGTGTAACCCCTCGGGGGGCCGCCGGGCAAGCCTCGGTGGCGCGGGTCTCGCTGACGCGGGCCTCGGTGGCGCAGGTCTCGGTGCCGCAGGTCTCGGTAGCGCAGGTCTCGGTGACGCGGGCCTCGATCGGTACATCCTTCTATCCCACGCCCATCGCCCGCCCACGGCGACCCGGGAGGCGATGTAGGGCACAGGCGGCCCGGACGGCCCGAGCGGCACGGGCTTCCCGGGGCGGGCTCCGTAGGATCGGGCCCGTGGCGACGAACCCCCCGGACACCCCGAGCCCCCCGAACACCCCGGTGTACCGCCGCCTGGCCCGCCGGCTCCAGGAGCGCGTCGACGCCGGCGCCTACCC
Organism: Kitasatospora sp. NPDC057512; assembly: GCF_042802135.1. NCBI lineage: Bacteria > Bacillati > Actinomycetota > Actinomycetes > Kitasatosporales > Streptomycetaceae > Kitasatospora > Kitasatospora sp. NPDC057512. Next base: position 2,413 of record NZ_JBHVET010000354.1, on the reverse strand, counting down.
GCCCGGCACCCGGCTGCCCAGCGAGCCCGAGCTGAGCGCCGAGTTCGGCGTGAACCGGCTGACCGTACGGCAGGCGGTGGCGGAGCTGGAGCGGGCCGCCGTCGTGGAGATCCGCCGGGGTGTGGGCACCTTCGTCCGCCCGCCGGCCGTCCGGGTGTCGATCGCCGTGGACCCGCGCAGCCAGCGCTTCGACCTCGGCAGCGTGCCCACCGCACTGCCGAACGACGAGTCCACGGACGGCGAGTTCGTGGTGGCCGCCCCGCCCGTCACCGGCTCGGCGCAGGACGCGGAGGCGGCCCGCCAACTCGGCCGCACTCCGGCGGAGCTGTCCCGGGTGGACTCGGTGATCCGGCTGGGCGGGCGGGCCCGGGCTGCGTGCAGCTACTGGGTGCCGTTCGGCCCGCTGCCCGCCGAGCTGGTCCGGCCGGGCCGCCCCGGGAACCTGGTGCCGGACCTGGCGCGGGCCGCCGGGGTGGAGCTGGAGTACGACTGGCGGGCCTTCGGTGCCGTCGGCGCGGACCTCGCGGACGCCGAACTGCTGGGCGTCCCGCCGGGCACCGCACTGCTGGTGCGCGAGGGGGTCAGCTGCACGCCGGACGGCGCCCCCGCGCTGTACGTGCGGCGGCGGATCGACGGCAGCAGCGCCCGCTTCGTCCTGCACTTCCGCGACCGGTAGCGGGGGGCTGCCGCGGCGTGTGGCAGGGGCCCGCGCAGCCGGTGGCAGGGGCTGGCCGCGGGGCCTCCTCGGCCGGTGGCGGGGGGCGCCGCGCCCGTCCCCGGCCGGAGCGCCCCTGATAAATTCAGCGCCGAAATACCGGGCCGCACGGGGGTTGGCAGGACAGGGTGACCGAGGAGATCGACTACGACATACCGACCGAGCTGGGCGAGGTCTACCTCGTCCTGCTCGCGGACGTCTCCCGCACCGGCCGGCTGCTGCGCCGCGAGGAGCTGGAGCGCCTGCGAAGACTCGGCGAGCACTGCGCCGAGGCCGGGCACGGGCTGCGCGAGGTGGTCGCGCACTGCCTGGCGGCGGCCCGGCGGGCCTGGCAGACCCTGCCCGGGACGACCGCCGCGAGCAGCGTCACCGAGCTGCGCCGGACCGGGGACGCGGTGCTGGCCGCCACCGACGCCGCGCTGGCCGCGCTGGGCGAGGGTCACGAGCGGGCCCAGCGCCTGGCGGTCCGTCAGGAGGAGGCCGCCCGGCGGGAGTTCATCGACGACCTGCTGTTCGGCCGCAGCGACCTCGGACTGCTCGCCGAGCGCGCGGAGCGGTTCGGGCTGCGGCTGGCGGGCGCGTACACGGTGGCGGTCGCGGTGGGCGACGAGCCGTTCGCGGACGTCCATCCACTGGTGCACCGGGTGGAGCGGGAGCTGGCCGGGCGGTTCGGCGAGCGGGACGTGCTGCTGGCCAGCAAGGACGGCCGGCTGGTGTGCATCGCCCCGGACTCCGAGCGGGCCGTGCTGGAGGCCTTCGCCGACCTGACACTGCGTCCCGGGCCCGGGTACCAACCGGTCCGGCGGGTGGCCACCGGTCGGCGGCACTCGGGGCCGAGCGGGGTGCCGCGCAGCTACGAGGAGGCGCTGGACGCGCTGGACTACGCGCGGCGACTGGACCTGCCGGCCCGGCAGCTGCGGGCCGAGGAGCTGCTGGTCTTCCCGGTGCTGATGCGCGACCGGGCGGCCATGGCCGACCTGGTACGCACCGTGCTCGGCCCGCTGACCGAGGCGCGCGGCGGCGCCCGTCCGCTGCTGGACACCATCGCGGTGCAGGCGGAGGCCGCGTACGTGAACGCGGAGGCGGCGCGCCGGCTGGGCCTGAGCGTGCGCACCCTGGGCTACCGGCTGGAGCGGATCAAGGCGCTCACCGGGTACGACCCGGCGGACGCGCTCCAGCGCTTCACCCTGGAGACGGCGGCCATGGGGGCGCGGCTGCTGAACTGGCCGGAACAACCGTTGTAGTGCTCGGCACTACAGCAGCAGTGTCTCCCGGGCCGTAGCGCGCGGGACTACCGCCGTAGTGCGCGGCACGACGGCTGTAGTCCCCGCCTCCCCGGGCACAGACAACTGCCGTCCCGCCGCGCGAAACCCGCGCGGCGCCGCTGCGACCGTCCGGCGGCCGTCCTGTTGCCGGGTTGTTGCAGTGTCACGCGGGCCGCGTGTACCAGGGTGTCAAGAGGGCGTAAAGATTGCCGGATCCTGGCAATGTGCGGCGGGCCCCGGCGCTGTCATGATCTCCCCGGTGCCGAAGCGCGGCGCCGGCGGAAAGACGGGGGAGGGTGGCCGGGATGGGGGGATTCTTCACGGCCGCGCTGGCCTTTCCGACGGCGCTGTTCAGCTTCGCGCTGGTGGTGGTGGTCGGGTACTGGCTGCTGATGCTGTTCGGCGGCCTCGTTCCCGGCGCCGTGCACGGGCT
>NZ_JBHVET010000353.1:0-8327 GCF_042802135.1 Kitasatospora sp. NPDC057512 | reverse complement strand
CCCGCAGGCCGCCAGCGTCACGTCCTCGGCGAGCCGGGCGGCGCGCAGTTTGGCGGCCGAGGCGAGGTGCCCGTCGGCCGGCCGGGCGTCGACCGTCGCGGCGGCGTCCAGGACCAGCCGGTGGACGGCGTCGATCCGGCGGCCGATCGCGTCCAGCCGCTCCTGCTCGGCGGTGCGCAGCGGGCCGCGGTGCGCGGCCACGTAGTCGTGGGCGGCGCGGGCGATCCCGACCGCGATCGCCGCGACGCCCGGGCGCAGCTGGTTGAAGATCTGGACGAAGGACCAGACCCCGCGCCGGCTGGCCGGGAGGTGGCGGCCGAGGACGTGCTCCTCGGGGACGGCCACCGACTCCAGCCGGACGGCGCTGATCCGCGCGCCGCGCAGTCCCAGCATGTCCAGCGGCTCGGCGTGGAAGCCGGGGGTGTCGGTGTCGACCAGGACGGCGGTGATGCCGAGCGGCCCGGGCCGGGTGCGGGCGAAGACCACCGCGAGCCGGGCCCGCGAGGCGTTGCCCACGTAGCGCTTCTCGCCGCTGAGCAGCGCCCCGCCGGGGGCGGGGGTCAGCGCGGTGGTCAGGGCCGCCGCGTCCGAGCCGCGGTCCGGTTCGGTCAGCGCGAAGCAGGTCCACAGGGGTTCGCGGAGCATCCGGCCGTAGAACCACTCCTTCTGCCGCTCGTCGGCGCACAGGCCGACCGCGACGCCGGCCAGGAACGGGCCCGGCGAGGCGACCATCGCGCCGACGTCGGCGCGGGCGAGCTCCTCCATGACGACGGCGCGCTCCAGCGCCGAGTCGCCGCAGTGGCGCTGCCCGTCGATCTTCTCCGGCTCGTTCCCGTACGCGGCCGGGATGCCCATCGTCGCCAGGTAGCGCACGGCCGGGAGGTCCAGGTGGTGCCGGATCGCCTCCGGGTCGCGGTCGATCTCCAGCGCGAGCGGGCGCAGTCCGGCGCCCCACTCGCGGGCCCTGGCGCGCAGCGCGGCCAGGTGCCCGTCCGGCCCGGTCATCGCGGTTCCTCCCCGGTCACGTGGACCTCCGCCAGCAGCTCCGACAGGTAGCAGGGCATCCCGGGGCCGTCCCGCAGGTAGCCGCTGGCGCCCAGCAGCCGGACCTGCTCCCGGTCGGCCGCGGTGATCCGGGCGTGCACGTCCGCCAGCACCGCGGCCGGCAGGTCGCCCGGTCCGGCGCCGGACAGCACCGCCCGGACCTCCAGGTGGTCGGCCACCGCCTCGGCGACGGTGCCCTTCACCAGCTGCTGCTGCAACAGGTACGAGTCGCCGCTGCGGCGCCGGCCCAGGTAGCCCAGGCAGGCCGAGCGCAGCGACTCCGACAGGCCGAGCCGCACCCAGGCCAGGCCCAGGACGAAGGCGGCGCCGGCCTCCCGCTCGGCCGCGCCGCGCCGGGCCGTCGGCGGGGCGGTCGTGACGGTGGCGGCGACCACCTCGCCGCCGGGCAGCGCGGTGCGCGACAGCACGGCCTCGTCGGCGGGGCGGCGCGGCCGGGTGGTGCCGGCGATCCAGAGCCCGCCGGCCTCGGCGAAGGTCCCGGCGTCGGCCAGGGTGTGCCCGCCGGGCCCGCAGGGCAGCAGGCCGGGCGTCAGGGAGGAGGCGAGCAGCCGCAGCGCCGGGGCGAGGCCCCGGTGCCGGGCGGCGTCCTGGCAGCGGGTCCACAGGTCCGTGTCCCGGTGCGTCACGGTGGTCACCGCCCGCCCCGTTCGATCAGGCAGACGGCCAGGTCGCCGGTGTCGGGCTCGTGGTCGACGACGGCGATCCGCTCCTCCCGGCCGGCCGACCAGGCGGGGTCGGCGGCGAGGGCGGTGAGGGTGCCGGAGGCCGGGTGGCCCGGCGGGGTGCGCACGATCCGGCCGGGGTGGCCGGGCAGGTCGCGCGCCGGGTCGAGGGCGGTTCCGAGGACCAACGGGCAGCCGGTGGCGTCCAGTTCGGCCAGGGCGGTGCGGACGGCGGCCGCCACGCCGTCCGGTTCGGTGCCGGTGCGCTGCCACAGGGTGAGCCGGCCGAGGGAGCCGGTGTCGGTCAGCAGCAGCGCGAGGCCGGCGTCCCCGGCGAGGTCCCGCCCGGTCTCGTACGGGAAGGTGGCCTGGTCGAGCACGAACACGGCGACGCTGCGCAGGCCGTGCCGCCGGGCGTAGGCGTCGGCCAGCCGCAGCGCGGCGAAGGGGGCGTTGGAGCCGCACTCGGAGACCGCGAAGGAGAGCGGTGCGCCGGGGACCCGCTCGGAGAGGCTGGTGACGGCGGCGAGCCGGCAGTCCAGGTCCGGGGTGGCGTGGGCGACCACCGCCAGCTCGATCGGCGGCGCCTGCGCGGTCGCCGGTTCCCCCGGGGCGAGTGCGGCGAGCAGCTCCCCGGCCATGTCGGCGAAGGTGTTCCCGGCCGCCTCCCGGACCAGCTCCGGCCGGTGGTCGACGCCGTAGGCGGCCGTCAGGTCGGCGAAGTGGCGCAGCGAGAAGGCGTCGTCGATCCGTGCCCGGCCCGGCGGGAACCTCCGGTGGGTGATCGCGGCGAGCCCGAGCGGGAAGACGGCGGGCGCCTCCCAGGGGCCCTTCGTCGGTACGGTCCGGACCGGCATGCTCAGCCGCCCAGTTCCGTGGCCACGAAGTCGGCCAGCGAGCGGACGCTCGCGAAGTGGGCCATCTCCAGCGAGTCGGTGTCGAACTCGACGTCCAGCGACTCCTCCAGCCGCATCAGCAGCTCGAAGACGCCGGTCGAGTCGAGGCCCAGCTCGTCGAAGAGCCGTGACTCCTCGGTGAGTTCGGGCAGGTCGTAGTCGAGCACCTCGCCGAGGGCGGCGGAGATCTCGGTGACGATCCGCGCGCGGTCCGTGCCGGTGGCTCCGGTCATGGTCGGCACTCCTTCCGGGGGTTGGGGGTGGGGACGTGCGACAACTAGCTGGAGCGGTTGAGGAGTTCGGGGGCGATCGGGCGCTGGTGGCGCAGCAGGTCCTCCGGGCGGTCGGCCTCGCGGACCAGGTGCGCCTCGCCGTCGAGCACCAGCACCTCGGCCGGGTAGCCGTGGCTGAGGAAGTGCACGGGGGAGGCGGTCGGCCCGTACGCGCCGGAGCGCAGCACGCCGAGCAGGTCGCCCGGCCGCACCGGCGGCAGCTCGGCCTTCTTGGCCAGCGTGTCGTTGGGCGTGCAGAGCGGACCGGTGACGTTCCAGACCTCGGTGGCGGGTTCGTCGAGCCGGTTGAGCAGCAGCATCGGGAAGTTGCGCTTGACGAAGGAGCCGATGCCGACCGCCGCCATGTGGTGGTGGGTGCCGCCGTCGGCGACCGCGAAGCGCTCGCCCAGCGACTCCTTCACGTACCGGATCCGGGTGACGTAGGTGCCGGCCAGCGCGGTGAGGTAGCGGCCGAGCTCCATCACCAGCCGGGTGCCGGGGTGGCGTTCGGCGAACGCGGCGACCAGCGGGTTGATCCCGGCGGCGAGCTTCGGCAGGTCGAGGTCCCGTTCGCCGTCGAAGTAGGCGACGCCGAGCCCGCCGCCGACGTCCACCAACTCCAGCTCGAAGTCCAGGGCGGCGCTGAGGCGTTCGGCCAGGTCGAAGATCCGCTCGGTGTTCTCGACGATGGTGTCCTCGACCAGGATGCGGGTGCCCATGTAGACCTGGACGCCCATCACCCGCACCGCCGGGTGGCGTGCCACCAGCCCCGGATCGGCGAGCAGTTGGGCCTCGTCCATGCCGAACTGGCGGGGTTTGCCGCCCATGGTGAGGCCGGAGCCCTTGACCGAGAAGCTCGGGTTGACCCGCAGCGCGACCGGCGCCACCGTGCCGCGCTCGCGGGCGAGTTCGTCGATCAGCGCGAGTTCCTGGAGGGACTCGCAGACGATCGCCGCGATCTCCTCGTCCAGGCAGGCGAGCAGCTCCTCCCGGCTCTTGCCCGGCCCGAGGAAGAGGATGTCCCGGCCGGCCACCCCGGCCTGCCGCGCGGTGCGCAGCTCGGTGAGCGAGGAGACCTCGGCGCGGGCGCCGTGGGCGTGGAGCAGGGCGCAGATGGCGAGGTTGGGGTTGGACTTGAGGGAGAAGAAGACCTGAAGCCGGGGGTCCAGCTGTTCGCGCAGGTCGCGCATCCGCCCGGTCAGGGCGTCCCCGTCGTAGAGGAAGAGCGGGGTGCCGTACCGCCGGGCGATCTCGGTGACGGGTGTGCCCTGGATCTCGAAGACGTCGCTCATGGCCGGTCCCCTCTCTCCCGCCGGTCGAGCCGGTCGGCGATCTCCGCGTCGATGGTGGTCAGTTCCTCCGCCGAGTCCGCGACGACGATCCCGTACAGCCGGCCGTCGACCGGGGCGTCGCCGCCGGTGAACGCCGCGTTGACGGTGGCGAAGTTGTTCACCAGCAGGCCGGTGCCGCCGGCCGGGTCGAGCAGCAGGCCGTCGAGCAGCCGGCGCAGCTCGTCGAAGGCCAGTGGTGCGGTCAGCCGCAGCGGGTAGTGGCGGGCGACGGCGACCTGCTCCGGCTTGACGAACCGTTCCTGCAGACGGACCTGGTAGGTGGACATGTTGTTGCGGGCGTTGATCTCCACGACCGGGTAGATCCCGCCGTCCGGGTCCACCATGGCGTCCACGCCCACCACGCCGTGGAAGCCGTCGGCGGCCAGCCGCTTGCCGAGCCGGTCCGCGGCGGTGCGCAGCTCGTCGACCTGGCCGGCGCGGAGCCGGGCGGGCATCCGGTGGCCCTTGTGGACGCCGTCCTCGGTGAGCTGCTCCTTGACGAAGTCGAACGCCACCGAGCCGTCCAGGCCCACCGTGAACTGGTAGTTGAGGTCGGTGCTCTTGGCGACCCACTCCTCGACCACCATGGCGATCCGCGGCCGTCCGGAGGCCTCGACCTGCTTGGCGATCAGCCCGAGGATCCGCTCGCCGCGGCGCCGGCTGGTCAGCCGGGCGATGCCCTTGCCGGAGACGCCGAACGCCTCCTTCACCACGGCCCGGCCGTCGCCGAGCTCGGCGTCCACCGCCGCGAAGGCGTCGGCGAGTTCGGCGAGCGTCTCGCAGGCCCAGCCGCGGGGCTGGCGCAGGCCGAGCTCGTCGGCGATCCGGCGGCTGTAGACCTTGCTGTTGACGGCCTTGCAGGTGGCCGCGTCCGGTCCGGCCAGGCGCAGCCCGGTGGCCGCGGCGAGGCGCTCCTCCGGCTCGGACACGCCGTGGGCGGCGATCCGGCAGCCGTCGGCGGCCAGGCCCGCCAGTTCGGCGAGCAGGGCCGGGTCGGCCAGGGCGTCCTCGGTGACGGTGCGCTGCGGGTCCTGGGCGGCGGGGACGTGGATGCGCGGCAGGTCCAGGCCGAGCCCGGCCAGGTAGCCGAGGTAGTCGCCGTCCGGCCGGGTCTTGAGCACCACGTGGTCCCGGCCGCCGGCCAGCAGCAGCGCGAACTCGTCCATCCGGTTGACCACGGCGCTGGAGGTGGCGGCGGAGAGCCGGGGCAGGGTGTGCTCGCCGAGCGCCCACTGCTGCTCCACCTCGAAGTTGCCCAGGAAGAGCAGCCGGGCGTCGGGGGAGCCGGTCAGGGCGAGGGCCAGCCGGTCGGCGGCGTCGGCGGCGTCGGGGGCGTCGGCGGCATCGGGGGTACGGCCCCCGGCGCGGGCGCCCATCAGTGCCTCACGACCATCGCGGCGAAGGACTGGCCGAGCCCCGCGGAGGTCATCAGGTAGGTGTGCCCGGGCCGCAGCAGGCCGAGTTCGAGCGCCGACTGGTAGTTGATGAAGGGGTCGGCGCAGAAGCAGTGGCCGGTCCGGCCGATGTTCTCCAGGAAGATGCGGTCCCGGTCGATGCCGAGCGCGTTGGCGGCGACCGTCCAGGAGACCCGGTTGACGTTGTGCGGCAGCACCAGGTCGAGGTCGCCGACGGCCAGGCCGGCCGCGTCCAGGGCGCCGTCGATGACCTCGGCCATCGCGTCCTGGTAGATCCGCTTGGCCTCGCGGGCGCCCTCGGCGTCGAGGTCGATGACGCCGTCCTCGCGGCCGTGGATCCGGGCGTGGTAGCCGAGCACCCGGTTGCGGTCGCCGCCGGCGCCCACCAGTACGGCGGTGACGCCCTCGCCCATGATCGAGACGTCCTCGACCCACTGGGAGAACGGGGTGAGCGTCTTGTCCCCGGCCAGCACCAGCGCGAGCGCGTCCGGGTCGCCGTCCGCCGCCAGCAGGGTGCCGGCCGCGTCCACCGCGAGCAGTCCGGTGGCGCAGCCGTGGTCGGCCACCGCGAGGACCTTCGCCCGGCGCAGCCCCAGCGACTCGCAGACCGTCCGCAGCGGGCTGATCGGGTACGGTGCGGTGGTGCGCAGCCCCTTGGCGCGCACCACGTACCGGATCCGGTCCTCCTGCCCGGCGAGGGCGTCGAGCTTGCCCGCCGCGGTGGCCAGCAGCTCCGCCTCGGACTGGTCGGGTGCCTGGCAGATCCGGTCGAGGCCGTACAGCCTGGTGAACCGGCGCACCTGCTGGTCGGTCAGCCCCAGCGGCTCCCGCAGCTGTTCGACCGAGACCGTCGGTGGCAGGTAGCTCGATACCGCTTCTATCGACGTCATGCGACGGGGCCTCCTCGCGACAAGGATCGGAGCCCCACCAGATTCGCCGGGAACGCTGACAGGCTGCTGACGCCCGGCTGATCGCCGGACGGCAGCCTGGAATCCGGCCCCTAGGCCTGCTTGACCTGGATGCGCCCGTTGCTGGTGCTCAGGTTGAGCTGGTAGCGGCCGGACGGGTCGTCGGAGACCCCGATGTCCTTGTGGCCGTTGCCGGTCTTCGCCGACACCTTGTACGTGGCGCTCGGCACGACCAGGGTGATGGCGCCGTTGGAGGTCGACGCGGAGACGTCCTGCGGCTTGGTCGAGACGAGGTCGATCGCCCCGTTGTGGGTCTCGGTCTGGATGCGGCTGCCGTTCAGGCCGCGCCCGGTGATGGCGCCGTTGGTGGTCTTCACCTCCGTGGTGCCGTTCACCCCGTCCAGGCTGACCGCCCCGGAGTGGGTGGACACCTGCACGTTGCCCACCTGGGTGAGGTTGACCGAACCGGAGTTGGTCTGGCCGCTGACCGGCAGCCCCGGGGGGACCTCGACGGTGTAGGTGACCGAGCAGTACTGGCCGCAGCCGCCCAGCACCAGGACGCCGTTCTCGACCCGGCTCGTCACCCCGGGCTTGTCGTTCTTGTAGCTGACGGACCGGTGCACGGAGACCTTGTCGAGGCCGTCCTTGCCGCGCAGGGTCACGCCGCCGGAGGTGGTGTCGAGCCGTACGGCGGTGATCTTGTCGCTCACCGTGGCGTCGTCGTCGAAGTTGTTGTCGGGAGCCAACCCGCACGCGCTGAGACCGCCCACGGCGGCCGCGAGGACGACGAAGGACGCGAGACGGCCGGACTGCTGGCGCATGTCATTCCCCAGATCTGAAGGACGTTCCTGGACAGGCCCCGTCGCGGGGCGGACCCCCCGAAGCTATCCCGCTGGGAAAGCCGGGGACCATGGGGCTAACCCCCCTCTCCGGATGGGGAGTTCCCCCAAACGGTGGATGTCAGGCGAATGTCAGTTCCGGGTCAGCGCAGCCGTCCACAGTCGAGGCATGACAGCGCTGACGGCACGGGCTCCCGAGCGGACCCTGGGCGTACTGGGCGGCATGGGCCCGGCGGCGACCGCGGAGTTCCTGCGGCTGCTCGCGGCCGACGCGCCGGCCTCCCGGGACCAGCAGCACCCCCGGCTGCTGCTGCTGTCCGAGCCGGGCATCCCGGACCGCACCGCCGCGATCCTCGGCGGCGACGACGAGCCCGGGCGGCGGGTGCGCGAGTGCCTGCGCACGCTGGCCGGCTGGGGCGCGGACCTGCTGGCCGTCCCCTGCAACACGGCGCACGTCTTCCTGGACGGCTTCGCCGCCACCTCGCCCGTCCCGGTGGTCGACATCGTCGACGCCACGCTGGACGAGGCCGTCCGGCTCAGCCCGGACGGCGGGTGGCTCACGGCGACCACCGGGACGGTGCTGAGCGGCCTCTACCAGCGGCGGGCCGCGGCCCGGGGCTACCGGCTGCTGGTGCCGGACGGCGGGACGCAGGAGGCGGTCCACGGGGCCGCCGAACGGGTGAAGGCCGGACGGGCCGAGGAGGCCGGCGCCGCCTTCCGGGAGGCCGTCGGACGGCTGTGGCGGCGCCGCAGGCTGCCGGTGGTGGCGGCCTGCACCGAACTCCCGCTGGCCTACCGGAGCGCGGGCCTGCCGCCGGAGCTGATGGTCTCCAGCCTGGCCGCGCTCTCCCGGGCCTGCATCGCGGAGCTCTACCGGAGCGTCCCGGTGCGTTCCTGAAACGCGTTCCCGAAGCGCGTTCCCGCGACGCGTTCCCGAGG
>NZ_JBHVET010000352.1:0-8341 GCF_042802135.1 Kitasatospora sp. NPDC057512 | reverse complement strand
ACCCGAGGAGCCCGCCAGAGTCCACTCTGGCGGGCTCCTGCCGGTCCTGACGCGTGCTGCTTGATCAGCAGCCGATGTAGCGCATGCTGAGGCCGGTGATGTGGGTGCCCGAGGGCGCGTAGAGGGTGATGGCGCGGGACTTGCCCTTGCCGCCGGCCCAGTCGCTGTCGACGTGGCCGCCGTTGGAGAGGCTGCCGCGCACGTACGGACAGCGGCCGTCCGCCTTGGTGTCGTGCACCGTGCCGGCGACCTTGGTGTTGTAGTTGCACCACTTGCCGTTGGCGTAGCCCTCGCCGGAGCTGATGCTCCAGTTCTGGGTGCAGGAGTCGGCGGGCGGCGCGGCGTGGGCGCCGACGGCCGGGAGCAGCACGGCGGCGAGGGTCAGAGCGGCGACGGCGGCTCCGTGGACGGCGAGACGGCGCTTGGACATGGCGGTACCTCCACACGGGGGTTCACGGTGGGCATCCGGAGGCCGGGGCGGCGGGGCAGCAGGACATCGGCGGCGGCGCACGGAGCGCGGCACGACCGGCGCCCGGCCTCGGCGTTCCACCGAGCGTGACGTAGTCGAACGACCGTCGTCAACGCCGGAGCCGGCCACGAGCGGCGGCGGTCCACCCCTGCGGCACCGGGGTGGTACGGGCGCCCCAAGGGGTACGTCCCGCACCATGGGGGTGAGGTCGGACGGTCGTCCACGTGCGCGAACCTCGGCCCGGGGTTCGCCGGTTGGGCGCCGAACCGCCGCCGGGCAGCCGCCGGAGCGAGCAGGGCCGGCGGTGCGGGAGGGCGGGCCCGGGCGGGCCCGGGCGGGCCGCTCAACTGACGGCCGCCCTCCGGGGGCCCTCCGACGGCAGCGTAGACCTGGCGGTCACCACCCGGGCTCCGCGTGTCTTCTAGCCCTTCTGGGCGCGGTGGGCGGCGACGCGGACGCGGGTGGCGCAGCGGGGGGTGCAGTAGCGCTGGGGGGTGCGGCGGCCGGTGTCGATGAAGAAGCGGCCGCAGCCCGGGGCGGCGCAGCGGCCCCAGGCGCAGGCGCCGCGTTCGCTGAGCCACAGGCCGAGGGCGAGGGCGGCGGTGGAGAGCAGCCAGTTGGTGAGGCCGGCGTCGGCGGGGGCGCGGGTGTGCAGGGACCAGGGTCGGCCGGGGAGGCGGACCAGGCGGGGGCGGGCCGGGTGGCGGTCGAGCAGGGCGTTGATCAGGTCGGCGGCGTGGTCCGGGTCGTCGGTTTCGAGGACGGCGGTCACCTCGGCGGTGGCCTGGCGCAGTTCGCGGGCGTCGGCGTCGGTGAGCCGGAGGGGCGGGCCGCCGTGGCGGTCCAGGAGGGCCTGGAGTTCGGCGGCGCCCGCGTCGGGGTCTTCGCGGACGGTGTTCGCGAGGTCGGTGAGGAAGTGGAGGCCGCGGGGGTTGCCGCCGTCGCCGTCCTGGATTCGGGACTGGGGCTGGGGCTGAGACTGGGGCTGGGCCATGGGGGTCGCCTCGCGGGGTCGGAGAGGGTGCCGTCCGGACCATGGTAACGTCAAAATGACCCAGTAGGCGTTACTGAGGAGTGGTGGCATGCGATACCCCGGGACCACACCCGTGCTCATCGTCGGCGGCGGCCCGGTCGGCCTGACCCTGTCCGTCCTGCTGTCCGGTCACGGCGTGCCGCACCTGCTGGTCGAGGCGCACCCGGACACCTCGCGCCACCCCAAGGCCCGTGGGGTGGCGGCGCGTTCGATGGAGGCCTTCCGGCGGTGCGGACTGGAGGAGGAGGTCCGGCGGGCCGGCCTCCCGGCCTCGCAGGTGTTCTTCTACCGGGGCCGCAGCCTGGTCGACCCGGACTTCGTCCGCACCGGCGTGGCGGCCGGCGCGACGGAGGACGCCGAGCGCACCCCCACACCTGGGCTGATCTGCTCCCAGGACGCCCTGGAGGCCGTCCTGCTCCGACGGGCCCGCCAACTCGCCCCGGACGGCGTCCGGTTCGCCACCCGCCTGCTCTCCCTCACCCCACGGGACGGACACGTCCGGGCCCTGCTGGAGGACCGCACCACCGGCGAACGTCACACCGTGCGCGCCGACTGGCTGGTCGGCTGCGACGGCGCGTCGAGCACCGTCCGCACGGCGGTCGGCATCGAGATGGCGGGGCCGACCGGCCTCGGCCACTTCCTCAGCATCCGTTTCGAGGCACCGCTCGGCGAGGTGGTGGCCGACCGTGCCAGCGCCTCGTACTTCCTCACGGAGCCGGGCCGCGGCGGCTTCCTGGCCGTCGACAACGACCGCCGGTGGATCTACCAGTACCCGTACGACCCCGAACTCCCGGACATCGACGCCCTGTTGGGCGACCACCGGGCACTCGCCGGGCTGGTCCGGGAGGCCGCCGGACTGCCCGGGCTGGCGGTCACCGTCCAGGACACGATGACCTGGCGGATGGACGCCCGCCTCGCCGGGACCTACCGCCGCGCACGGGTGCTGCTCGCGGGCGACGCCGCCCACGTGGTGCCGCCGACCGGCGGGCACGGCATGAACACCGGCATCGGCGACGCGGACAACCTCGCCTGGAAGCTCGCGGCGGTCACCGCCGGAACGGCCGGCGAGGCCCTGCTGGACACCTACGAGGCCGAGCGCCGCCCGGTGGCCCGGCAGGTCATCGACATCTCGCTCGCCAACTCCCGCGCCCACGCCGGGTACCGGATCGACGACGAGCTGCTGCTCACCGCCGCCTACCGCTCGACGGCGGTCCTCCCAGACCCGAGCGCTCCGGATCGGCCACCCCTGGACCCGGAGCGCGAACACCCCGACGGCACACCCGGCACCCGCCTCCCCCATCTCCGCCTCCCCGGCCCGCCCGGGGCCGGGGCCACGTCCACCCTCGACCTGGTCGGGCCGGGCTTCACCCTGTTCACCGTCACGGAGGGCGCCGACTGGCAGCACCAGGCGGACACCGCGACGGCGGCGGGACTGCCGGTCACCGTGCACACCCTGGCGCCTCCCGACTGGGCCCGTGCCACCGGCCTTCCCGCCACCCCCGGCGGCGCCGTCCTCGTCCGCCCGGACGGCCACATCGCCTGGCGGGCTCGGCAACCACCGGCCGCAGAAGGCGAGTTGCTCGCCGTCCTGCGGCAGGTGCTGTCCGCGGCGGAGGGGATGAGCCCCTCGGTCCAGCCGTAGGGGATCCAACGACCACGCCGACCCGCGCGCCGCCGAGTCCGCGATCACGGCGGCGGGGTCGGCCGCTTGGCCGGCCCCTTCTCCGCGCTTCGACGGCCGGGTGGTTGGCTCAGTTGGTGCGGGTGTTCGTGAGGTGCGCCCCGATGTATCCCACGATCATCCGGGCGGGGCGCGCGGGAATCCTGGTGGCGTCGAGGAAGTGGATGCGCGGTGCCGTCCCGCCGTTGTCGAGTTTCAGGTGGGGCTTCATCTCCGCCCGTCCTGAGGGGTCGACGTCGCGGGGGACGGGGAAGACGCGTTCACCGCCCCAGCGGTCCATCGTCTGCTTCGACTCGTTGGAGGCGAGCTGCTTGTGGGACCAGCCCACCGTGCCGGGTATCCCGGAGGTGCAGAACTGGTGGAAGTTGCCGTTGAAGTCGGGGGTGAGCGCATAGGAGTTGAGTGCGCGCAGTCCGTTCCAGGCCTTGGCGGCCCACACGCGGACCCGGTCGGATTCGTCCAGTGCGAGGGTCTTGTCCCGGTCGGCCGTGACCAGGACGCCCGGGAGTTCGGCGAGCCGTTCCCACAGCTCTTCGAAGGACTGCGGGGAGCCGGGCAGTTCCTCGACGACGGCGGTGTCCTCGTAGCGGCCGGCGGCTCGTAGGCGGCGGCGCAGGACGTCCGCCTCGGCGCGCAGCCGCTCGACCTCGTCCCAGGCGGTGAGGGCGTCCTCGATGTCCCGCAGGCCCGTGGTGGTGGCGGCGTCGAGCTGTGCCTGGAGGGCGTCGATGGTGCGGTCGGCCAGTTCGGCGTTGCGGGCGGCCTCCTTGAGGTCGGCGTCGGCCTGGCCGAGGAGGCCGGTCAGCAGGGCGACCTCCTCCTCGGCGGCGGGCGTCTCGCCGACGGTGCGGTCGGTGGCGAGCGCGGCCCGGCGTTCGGCCTGGTGGGTCTGGGTGATGTCCGGGAAGGGCAGGGCGTGCAGGGCGGCCGGCAGGGGCGTCCGGCTGGCGAACTGCTGGACGCGGCGGGCGATGCCGTACCAGGAGTTGTCGTCGGGGTCGCTCATGCGGGCGAAGCTCAGGAAGCGGTGGCGGGAGGCGTCCGGGGCCCAGGCCGGATCGACGCCCGGCAGGAACGTCCGCACCGTGCCCGGGGCGACCCGGTGGTGCTCCCCGATCTGATCGCGGAAGGCGTCGACGGCGGCCGCGTCACGCAGCAGGTACAGGGACGCGGCACCGGCGCACTGCGGCATCGCCTTCCGCATGCGGGCGGACCAGACGGCGTCGGGGCGCAGCGGGCGGGCGGCGACGATGACGGGCAGGGTGCGTTGCTGGTCGCACAGGACGTGCAGGAGGTAGTCGAGCTCGGTGCCGACCTCCTGGGCGTGGAGGGTCAGCCGGGCGAGGCCGTCGCGGGGGTGGAGGGCTTCGACGAGGTCGCGGACCAGGGCGGGCCGGACGGGTACGACCGCGTGGCCGGGGTTGGGGAAGGCCTCCAGGGCGACGGAGACGGCGGCGCACGGGCCGGGGGCGGCTCGGTCGTCGGCCGCGGCGGTGACGGTGGTACGCCAGGTCGCGTTGGCCTCGTCCTGACGGAGCTGGAGCCGGATCGCCTTCTCGGCCCCGTTGTCGCCGTAGACGACCTGGGTGGTGAGCGTGGAGCGGGGGTCGACCTGGTGGTGGCCGGAGGCCAGTGGAGCGCTTCCGAACTTCTTCGTGAGCCAGTCAGCGGTGATCCGGCGGACGGCCGGCAGGACGAGGGCGGGCTCGGGGACGGTGAGGGCGGAACGTAGCGCGAGGGGGGCTGTTTGGTTCAACTTCCGTTCCTGGTGCAGGTGTCGGGGCACAGATGTGTGGGGGCAGGGTAGCGGTCCCGCGCCCCGGCCGTCCCCTGCTCCCCCCGTTCTCCTACTCCGCCCTCCTCTGCTCCCCCGCTCCCCTACTCCGTCGCCGTCCGGACCGCCAGGGCCGCCTCCCGGACGTCCGGCTGCGGGTGGCGGCGCAGGGTGCGGAGCAGTGCTCGCCACTGCGGGCGCCAGCCGGTGCGCGGGCCGAGGGCGTGGGCGAGGCCGACCGCGAACAGGCCTTGGGTGTGGCCGCCGTGGGCTGCGAGCCGTTCGGTCACGGTGTGCAGGACCGCCGGGTCGCCCGGGCGGCGCGGGGTGTTGAGCCGGCTCCGCAGAGCGTCGGCCGTGCGGGCGGCCAGCACCGGGCGGTCACCGTGCAGGGCGGCCAACCGGTCCAGGTCGGCGAGGAGATGGTCCTTGGTGGTGTCGAACTCCAGGGTGGCGGTCATGAGTTGGATGGCCTTGGGTATGAAGTCAGCTTCAGCGGAGAGGAGTTCGACTGCCTCGCCGACCGCCGTCAGGGCCTCCGCCGACGGGCGGTTGGCCACGCCGTCGGCGAGCCGGGCGACCAGGTGGTCGATCCGCGGCCGGGCCGGCCGGTCCCGGTCGGCGGCCGCGTCCAGTCCGCCACCATCCCCGTCCCCGTCCCCGTCCCCGTCCTCCTGCTCCGGAGTCCGCGCGACCGCGGCCTCGCTCGCCAGCAGCCGCGCCAGCGCCTCGGTCAGCCGGCGGCCCGTGCCGCCGACGGCGAGTGCGGCCAGGCCGGCTGCCGCGGCCCGCCAGGAGGAGCGGTTGGCGAGGTCGACGGTGCCCGCCAGCAGCAGCTCTTCCGCTTCGGGGTACCAGGGCGACCAGGCGGCGAGCAGGTCGAGCGCGACCTGGGCGGTCTGCGGGTCGTCGCCGCCCGCCACCCGGGCCACCAGCGCGGCGTAGCGGGGGCGGTCGGCGGTCGGCAGGTCCAGCGGCCGGGTGCGCAGCACGGCGGACCGGGCCACTGGGGCGCCGGTCGCGGCGTCTTCGAGCAGTCGCCAGGCGGCGGGGGCGGGGAGCAGCTCGACGGCGGCGGCCACGACCGCCGCCCGGACGTCGCGGTGCTGGCCGGGCAGGTCGTGGACCTCGGCGAGGAGTGCGCCGGCGGTGTCCACCGGCAGCAGTCGGGCGGCCAGCCGCACCAGCTCCTTCCGGCTGGTGACCTTCGCCCCGCCGCCCGCGGCCACCCCGCCCGCGGCCTCCCCGCCCACGGCCACTCCGCCGTCGGCAGCCGCCACGGCCGCGTCCGCCGCCATGGCCCCGTCCGCCACCGGCAGCAGCGCCGCCCGCAGCATGCCCGCCAGTCGCGACGGCGCGACGAACCCGGCGGCCCGCCCGGCCGCGTACAGCGCGACCCGCGCCCGGTCGTTCCCGGCCTGGGCGAGCAGCAGGGGCAGCGCCTCGGCGGGCCGGTCGGTCCAGATCAGGGCTCCGAGCGCGGCCTCGGCGAGGACGGTGTCCGGGGAGTCAACGTACGGCCGGACGGTGGCGAAGCCGCGCTCGGGGACCGCCACCACGGTGCGCAGGTGTCCGGCCCGTACCTGCCGGGGCAGCGAGGCGTCGCCCGCGGCCTTCGCCAACAAGCGTGCGGCGGCCGCCTGTTGAACGGGTGTCCAGCACTCGATCCCGTCGACCGGCGGCAGCCAGCGCGTCCCCGCCGTCAGGAAGCGCCCGTACGGCGGGGTGTCGGCGAGGACGGTGTCCAGCAGGTCGGTGCGTCCACGGGCCAGCACCTGGAGCACCGGCGGCAGGACGGCGGCCGACGGTTCCAGTTCCAGCACCCGTGCCACCCGTTCGCCGCGGGTGGCCGGGTCCGCGAGCCAGTACCGTACGGCCTGGATGACGGTCGCGTTGTCACCGAACTGGACGGCCTCCCAGAGGAGTTCCTGCAGTTCGGGCAGGTGGTGGGCGCGCCGGCCGAGGGCTCCGGCCAGGGCGAAGGTCAGCGTGTGGTCGACCCGGTCCGCGCCGGCCTCCAGCCACGGGCGCAGCGCCTCGAAGACCTGTGCCTCCTGTCCGCGCCGGAGCACGGTGTCCAGCCGGCCCAGCGGAACGCTGCCGAGCGTCCCGGAGAGCTGCCGCAGGGTGGCCAGGGCCCAGCCCAACAGCGGCTGTTCACCGCTCGCCGCGTGCTCCCGGAGGACGGCGAGGGCCAAGTCCGAGAGCGCCCGGCGGGCCTGCCAGGAGGTGTCCCGGGCCTCGACGGCGTCGGTGACGATCCGGGCGAGGGCGGCGGCCGCCGCCTCCCCCCGGAAGAGCGCGGGCGGGACCGCGGCCAGCGCGACCAGGGCCGGGGAGCGGACCGGATCCTGCTCGTTGCGCAGCCGCAGCAGGTCGTCGAGGAGTTCGCCGACGGCGGCCGGCTCCCCCGAGCGGGCCGCGTTGCGGACCAGCAGCGGGTACGCCAGCGCCCGGTCCTCCGCGGCCGGCCGCCGGGTGGCGGCGAGCAGCCGAGGCCGGGCCTCGGCCACCGGCAGGTGGGCGACGTGGGCCAGCACGACCGACCACGCGGCGCCGCGCTCGGCGGCCTGCGCGGCCATCCGCCGGGCCTCGGCCTGCGCCCGTCGGCGGGGCAGCGCGTCGAGTACGGCCTCGGACAGTTCGCTGCGGCTCAGGTCCCGGTCCGCGGTGACGAGGTCGTAGAACGCCTCGCGCCGGGACGGCGGCAGGGCGCGCAGCAGCCGGGCCAGCCACATCGGGGCGGTGCTCCAGGCCCGGCCGAGGTCCGGCAGCTCGGGCGGGTCGAGCCGGGCGATCCGGGTCAGCGCGCTGCGGGAGACCGACGCGGTGGCGGCGCGTTCGGGCGGCGTGATCAAGCGGATGGTCCGGCCGGGCACGGCGGTCAGCAGCCGGCCCAGGCACTCCTGCACCGGCCGCGGCAACCATGTGGGGCAGTGGCGTTCCAGCAGGTCCAGCACCCGCTCGGGCCGGTGCCCGGCGGCGGCCGCCAGGACGTCCGCGTTGCGCTGCCACCAGGCGGCGCGGGCCGGCTCGGGCAGTTCGGCGAGCTGGCGGGCCACCTCGTCCAGCAGCGGGTCGGGGTGGCGGCGGGCCAGGTTGCGCCACTGCGTCACGGCGAGGAAGAGCTCGGGCAGGTACCGGGCGACGGTCTCGGGCCCGCAGCCCGGCAGCAGCCTGGCCGCCGCCGCGTCCCCCCACGACTGCCGGACGGGGGCCAGCAGCCGCTCCGCGAGCGCGGTGCGCCCTCGGGTCACGATCAGGGTGGTGAGCCGGTGGCGCAGGACGGCGGGCGCGTCGGCCATCGCCGCGGCCATCGCCGCGGCCAGCGCCGCGGCCAGCGCCTCGTCGGCGACCGGCAGGTGGGCCGCGGCCTTCAGGCTG
>NZ_JBHVET010000351.1:0-8343 GCF_042802135.1 Kitasatospora sp. NPDC057512 | reverse complement strand
CCGCCACCTGTCGAGGTGGCGGGGGCCGTCCGCGTGTCCGGCGGTGACTGGGCGTCACTTGGTCCAGGAGGCCTGGAGCTTCAGCGGGTCGGCCAGGTCGGTGTAGCCGACGGCGGCCGGGGTGTTTCCGGGGGTGGAGATGATGGTGCAGCCCTTGACCTCGGCGCCCTTGGCCACGCCCTGGAACTTCGCGCCGGTGCACTTGGGCAGCGGGGTCGCGGCGGTCAGGACGTTGAGGCCCTTCTTGCCGGTGGTGTCGAAGAGCACGAACTTCGAGTCCGGGGCGGTGAAGGAGAGGCTGGCGTCCCCGAGGTTCTTGACGGTGTAGCTGACGTACATCGGGGTGCGGCCTTCCAGGCCGACGATGCTGATCTTGGCGGCGGTGAAGTCCTGCGCCGAACCGACCTCGACGCCGGTGACGGTGACCTCCAGCTTGGTGGCGACCTTGGCGGTCTTGTCGGCGAAGTCCACGGTGGCGCTCTGGCCGACCTTCACGCTGGTGGCGGCCGCCGGGACGGCTCCGGCGCCGGCCCCGCCGCCCGCGGCACCGGCCGTGCCGGCCCCGCCCGCCGCGCCGGAGGGCGCCGCGCCCGAGGGGGCCGCGGTCGAGGGGGCCGCGGTCGAACCGCCGGCCGCACCCCCGGCGGTGGCCCCCGGGGCCGCGCCGGTCTGGGGCGCGCCGGTCTGGGCCGGGGCCGCGCCGGTGGCGCCGCCGGTACCGGCCGGGGTGTCCGCGTTGTCCGGCCCGCAGGCCGCGAGCGACAGGGCGGTGGCCGCCGCGAGCGCGGTGACGGTCAGCTTGGTGGTGTACGAACGCATGGTGCGCATTTCTCCTGGGCGCACGGCCGCGACCGTTGCCGGCCTTTGCCCAGTGCGGCGCCGCCCGTCGTGACAGGAAGGGTCGATGACGACATGGGTACAGCGGGCAAGAAGCCGTCCCCCGATCTGGCTTGCGGTCAGGGACCATACCAGCCATCCGGCTTGGCGGGCGGCCCGTGGCGGCCCGTACCGGATCCGGTCCAGCCGGTGAAACACCCCGCCGGTGACCTGCGGGGATCGCGTAGATTTCGGGGGTGACGGCCGGGCCCGGGCCCCGCCGTACCCGCACCACACCGGAAGGGCGTACAGCGAGATGAGCGAGGACTCTCTGCGGGAGGAGGTGCTGACCGCACGACGGATCGTCGTCAAGGTCGGCTCCTCGTCCCTGACCACGGCGACCGGCGGCCTGGACGCCGACCGCGTCGACGCCCTGGTGGACGCGCTCGCCAAGCTGCGCGGCCGCCCCGAGGCCCCGGAGGTCGTGCTCGTCTCCTCCGGCGCGATCGCCGCCGGGCTCGCCCCGCTCGGCCTGGACCGCCGGCCCAAGGACCTGGCCCGCCAGCAGGCCGCCGCCAGCGTCGGCCAGGGACTGCTGGTCGCCCGCTACACCGCCTCCTTCGCCCGGTACGGCATCCGGGTCGGCCAGGTGCTGCTCACCGCCGAGGACGCCAGCCGGCGCGCCCACTACCGCAACGCGTACCGCACCCTGGACCAGCTGCTGGCGATGGGCGCGATGCCGATCGTCAACGAGAACGACACCGTCGCCACCGCCGAAATCAAGTTCGGCGACAACGACCGGTTGGCCGCCCTGGTCGCCCACCTGGTCCGGGCCGACCTGCTGGTGCTGCTCTCGGACGTCGACGGCCTGTACGACGGCGACCCGTCCCGCCCCGGCACCAGCCGGATCGCCGAGGTGCGCGGCCCGCAGGACCTCGACGGCATCGAGATCGGCAGCGCCGGAAAGGCCGGGGTCGGCACCGGCGGCATGGTCACCAAGGTCGAGGCGGCCCGGATCGCCACCGGCGCGGGCATCCCGGTGGTGCTCACCGCCGCCAGCCAGGCCGCCGACGCACTGGCCGGCCGGCCCACCGGCACGCTCTTCCTGCGCACCGGCAGCCGGACCTCCGACCGGATGCTCTGGCTGGCCCACGCGAGCAGCCCGCGCGGGGCGCTGCACCTGGACGAGGGCGCCGTCCGGGCGGTCGTCTCCGGCGGCGCCTCGCTGCTGCCCGCCGGGGTCACCAAGGTCGACGGGGAGTTCGCCGCGGGTGATCCGGTGGACCTTCTTGCCGAAAACGGCCACATCGTGGCTCGCGGACTGGTCAACTTTGATGCGAGGGAGTTGCCCCGCCTGCTCGGCCGGTCCACCCGCGACCTGGCCCAGGAGCTCGGCGCCGCGTACGAGCGCGAGGTCGTCCACCGCGACGACCTGGTCGTTCTGCGCGGCTGACCGGCCCGGTCGACCGTGCCGGGGCCTGCCCCGGCACCGGCCGCCCGGCCGCCCGGCCGATCGGCGCCGCGCGGACGGCGGGCCGCTCCGTACCGGGAGCGGACCGGCCGCGGGCGAGGAGGGGCGCAGCCGTACCGGTCGGCCGAGGGCCGACGGGGCCGGTGGGGACGACACGACATCGCCGAACAGGAGGCCGCCGGTGGAACGCAGGCGCGAGGCAGCGCTGACCGCAGGGACGGCGGGCCGGCGGCTGACCAGCATCGACGGCGGACGCGGGGACGGCCCCGCCGAGCCGGCCGGTCCGCCGTCGCAGAGGCCCGGCGGGATGCGCAGGATGCGGCCCGAACGCGACCGGGCGGCCCAGCCGCCCACCGTGCCCGAGCAGGCGCGGCTGTGGCACGTGGTGCTGAGCGTGGCCGGGCAGGTCACCCCGCTGTCCGCGCTGCGCGCCTCACTGGAGCAGCTGGCGCACGACCACTCGTTCTTCCTGACCGCCCGCTACGCGGCCGACCACGCCGAGATCCGCTACTGGGAGCAGGCCCGGGACCTGCACGACGCGGCGGCCATCGCGCTGCGGCTGTGGGGCGAGCACAAGGTCACCTCGAACCTGCCGCCCTGGGAGATCGTCGGGCTGGAGGTGGTCGACCGGGCGACGTACCACAAGCGGGTGGCGGAGGGCTTCGGCGAGCCGCCGCCGCACCTGGGCGGCGTGCACCCGTACTGAGCGCCCGTACCGCGCCCCGTCACCGTGGCCTGGTACCGAGCCGTCTCACCGGGCGAAATACCGCCCGGGCGGGGCGGGCGCAGTCGCTACCCTTGACGGCATGACCAGCGACCTCGCCACCGCCGACAGCCCCGTCCTCGCCGTAGCGCGCCGAGCCCGGGAGGCCGCCGCCGCGCTCGCCCCGCTGCCGCGCGGCGCGAAGGACGCCGCGCTGCTGGCGGTCGCGGACGCGCTGGTGGCCCGCAGCGCGGAGATCGTCGCGGCCAACGCCGAGGACGTGGAGCGGGCCCGGGCGGCCGGCACGGCCGAGTCGGTGATCGACCGGCTGACCCTGACCGACGAGCGGATCGCCGCGATCGCCTCCGACGTGCGCGACGTGGCGGGCCTGCCCGACCCGGTCGGTGAGGTGGTGCGCGGCTACACCCTGCCCAACGGCCTGGACGTGCGGCAGGTCCGGGTGCCGCTCGGCGTGGTCGGCATCATCTACGAGGCCCGCCCGAACGTCACCGCGGACGCCGCCGCGCTCTGCCTCAAGTCCGGCAACGCGGTGCTGCTGCGCGGCTCCGCCTCGGCCTACCGGTCCAACAGCGCGCTGGTCGCCGTGGTGCGCGACGCCGTCGCCGCGGCCGGGCTGCCCGCCGACGCGGTCCAGCTGGTGCCGGGGGAGAGCCGGGAGTCGGTGCGGGAGCTGATGCGCGCCCGCGGCTACGTGGACGTGCTGATCCCGCGCGGCGGCGCCTCGCTGATCCGCACCGTGGTCGAGGGCTCGACCGTCCCGGTGATCGAGACCGGCACCGGCAACTGCCACGTCTACGTGGACGCCGAGACCGACCTGGCGATGGCCGTCGGCATCCTGCTGAACTCCAAGGCGCAGCGGGTCAGCGTCTGCAACTCCGCCGAGACGCTGCTGGTCCACCAGGACGTCGCGGACGCCTTCCTGCCGCTCGCGCTGGCGGCGCTCGCCGAGGCCGGGGTGACCGTGCACGGCGACGAGGCGGTGCTGAAGGCCGCCGAGGGCGGACCGGCCACCGTGGTGCCGGCCACCGACGAGGACTGGGGCGCCGAGTACCTCTCGCTGGACCTGGCCGCCGCCGTGGTGCCCTCGCTGGACGCCGCCGTCGAGCACATCCGCCGCTGGTCCTCCGGCCACACCGAGGCGATCGTCACCACCTCGCAGGCCGCCGCCCGCCGCTTCACCCGGTTGGTGGACTCCACCACGGTGGCCGTCAACGCCTCCACCCGCTTCACCGACGGCGGTGAGTTCGGCTTCGGCGCGGAGATCGGCATCTCCACCCAGAAGCTGCACGCCCGCGGCCCGATGGGCCTGCCCGAGCTGACCAGCACCAAGTACATCGTCACTGGTGACGGGCACGTCCGGGGCGAGGCCGCGCAGACCGTGGGCGGCTAGGCGGGCGGGCCGTGGGCGGCGTTGCCGCGCGGGCCGCGGGCGGGGGCGCGGACGGCCGCCGAGCGGCGCGTGCGGGGCGTCCGTCACACGTGCGACGGACCAACTGCCGGGAGCCACAGACAAATCGTCCGGCCGGTAATACGCTGAATCCGTGGCTGAGGATGTGGGGGGCTTCCCGTACCCCGACGGCTCCGACCACGGTGGTGCGGACGACGAGTTCGCCACCGTGGTCTTCGACGAGGCCTTCGTCCGGTCCGCCGCCGTGCACGAGCCGACCGCCAAGGAGCGGCAACTCGCCGCCGCCGAGGCCCGGTTCGAGCCGGACGCCGCGGGGCCGGGCTGGGGCCGTGACGTTCCGGCCGGGGACGGGCTCCCGCTGGAGCTGCGCCCGTACCCGAGCGGACTCGACGCGGACCACCTCTACCCCGACCCCTGGTCGGGGCCGGGCCGGGCGGCCGACCGCCGGGTCCGGCGGTGGCGGCGCGGTGACGACCGGGTGCGCGTCCCCGGGCGGTACGTGGCACAGCAGCGGTGGCACCGGCCGGTGGCCTGGGTGCTCGCCGTGATCATGGGGGTGAGCCTGGTGGCGGTCGCGGTCGCGGCGATCTACCAGGGTGTGGGCGGCCCATCGGGCGCGCCCCGGCGCCCCCAGTCCGGCAGCAGCAGCACCGGGGTGGCCCCCGGGCAGGCCCCGGCGGAGCCCCCGCTGGTGGTCACGGCGCCCGCCGGTTAGTCCGGGCGCCCGGGGGCGCACGCCCCGGGGCGGTGGTCACGGAGCGTTCCCGGGAATGTGCGCCCGGACCCTCGTGGCGGCGCTGGTGTCCGCCTACCCTGGTGGTGTGGGTGACCCGCGAGAGCCTCCTGAGGGGACGCCCGAGGGCGGTTCCGGCAACGAGGACGAATTCCGGTCCGTCGTGTTCGACGAATCGTTCGTGCGGGCTGCCCGCATCCAGGAACTCTCCGCCCGGGAGCGGCTGGCGGGCTCCTTCGGCAAGGCCACCCGGTCGCGGGTGCGGCTCGGCCCGCTGGGCACCGTCCCGCGCCAGGCGCTCCTGTTGCTGCTGCTCATCCTGCTCGCCTTCGGGACCGCGGTGTACTTTGGGGTGAGCTCGCCGAAGGGCACCGCGGTACGGCCCGAGGGGAGCCAACTGACCGTCAGCCTGGTCGCGTTGAGCCCGGCGTCGGCCGTCCACCCGGTCGCCGACCCGGCGGACCCGTTCGCCGCGCTGCCGCTCGGGTACGGGGACGGCGCGATCGGGCTGAACACCCCGACCGGCGCCGCCACCGGGAACTTCGGCCGGGTCGAGGTGGCCAAGGCGCTCGACACCGTCCAGCGCTACCTGGTCGCCTCCTCGCTCTCCCCGGCGACGCTGGTCCAGGGTGCCACCGCCGACGTGCGGGTCTTCGTCACGCCCGGTGAGCAGGCGGAGTTCGACGCGAGCGTGGCGCAGCCGGTGGACGACCGGCACCACGCGGTGACCGGCTGGATGGTCCGCTTCGACCCGGCGCAGGTCGCGCTGGCCTCGAACACCGTGAAGGTGGTCGGCGCGATGCGGATCGACGAGGCGGACAGCGGGACGCTGCAGATCACCACCGACCACACCTTCGTCTACGCGCTCAAGCCGGCCGGTGCCCCGGCCGGGGCACCGGTCACCCTGGAGACCGTGCGGCGGCAGCTGACCTTCGAGTTCGACCGGGTGGACCTGGCCTCGGGGCAGCTGCGGCTGGTGGACTCGGTGGTGCAGGCCGGGCCGGAGCCCTGCGGCACCTCGATGGCGGGCTTCCTGCAGCCGGTGCTGGCCACCGCGCAGGGCACGGTGGTCGCGCCGCCGTCGCCGGTCGACCCGGGCAACCACGCCCGGCCGGGCTGGCAGGTGTGCGAGGTGCTGGCGGGCGGCTGAGGCGCCCGGGCCGTGGAACGGGGCGGCGGCCGGTGTCCCGGGCGGGACGCCGGCCGCCGTCGCGGCTCTGCGGTCGTGGTC
Organism: Kitasatospora sp. NPDC057512; assembly: GCF_042802135.1. NCBI lineage: Bacteria > Bacillati > Actinomycetota > Actinomycetes > Kitasatosporales > Streptomycetaceae > Kitasatospora > Kitasatospora sp. NPDC057512. The sequence goes on along the minus strand of NZ_JBHVET010000351.1, from coordinate 1,960 downwards.
GGTCGCGGTGGGTCAGTTGCCGTCGCGGTCCGTGGAGCCGCTGCGGCTGCCGTTGCCGTTGTTGCCGCCGCCGCCTCCGGTGAAGGTGTCGCGGAGCTTGCCGCCGACGGTCGCGGCGCCGCCGGCCACGTCCCGGAGCAGGCCCATCAGCGGGTCCTTGCTCTCCTTGACCGAGGTCGTGTAGTGCTCGGCGGCGGCCTTCCACTGCTCGGTGACCGAGGTGTCCGGGTCGTCCGAGCGGCGCGGGTAGGCGCCGGCCATGATCGAGCGGTAGTCGTCGCTCTCCGCCCACTTCTTCAGCTGGGCGACCCGGACCACCGCGAAGGGGTGGGTCTGCGGCAGCAGCTGGAGCACCTTGAGCACGCCGTCGCGCAGGTCGCCGGCCTTCTCGTACTCCTCGGCCTGCTCCAGGAAGGCGTCGACGTTCATCTCGGCCAGGTTGTGGCCGCCGGCCAGCTTCATCAGGGCCCGCATGGACGCCTGGAGGTCCTGCCCGGCGAGCAGGCCGGCCCGGTCGCTGGACAGCTCCGCCTTGCGGAACCACTCCTTGAGCGCGGTGATGATCGCGGTGATCGCCAGGTTGCCGAGCGGCACCCAGGCGATCCGGGTGGCGATGTTGGTGAGGATCATCAGCATCGTCCGGTAGACGGCGTGGCCGGACATCGCGTGGCCGACCTCGTGGCCGATGACGGAGCGCAGCTCCTCCTCGTCCAGCAGCTCGACCAGGCCGCTGGTGATCACGATGATCGGGGTGTCGATGCCGATGCAGTACGCGTTGACCGTCGGGTCCTGGGAGACGTACAGGTCGGGGACCTGCTCCAGGTCGAGCACGTAGGCGGCGTCGCGCACCATGTCGTGCAGTTCCGGGAACTGGCGCTCGGAGGTCTTCACCGCGGTGGCCAGGAACATCAGCCGGATCGCCCGTTCGGAGACCAGTCCGGCGAGCTTCTTCAGGATGTCGTCGAAGCCGGTCAGCCTGCGCAGTGCGACCAGGGCCGAGCGGTCCGCCGGGTGCTCCCAGGCCCGGGTGGAGATCCCGGGGAAGCGCTCGCGGCGCCGGCTCGGCGTCTTCGAGGTCGTGTCGGTCATGGTGTGAGTACCTCCTGGTCGACGGCGGCCGCGGCCCGCTGGCCCGCCCCCCGCTGGTCTTCGCCTGCAACGACTGTCTGTGCAACGTGCGCGGTTGCGTACTCGTCCCCGGGGTCAGCGTACGCGCGGTCCGCGCGGTGGGCGCCGGGGCCGTGGGAGCCTCGGTGGGCCTCCGGGGCGCGCCCGCGGGGCCTGCGGCGCGCGTCTCCGGGGCCGGTGGGCTCCGCCGGTGTGAGGCCGGTCTACCCTGAGGCCTGGACGACCGAGACCGGACCCGGCCGCGGTACCGAGCAGTACGAGGAGCCCCCGCAGATGTCCACCGACACTCTTGTCAGCCTGGCCGCGCCCATCTCCGACGAGTCCGGCCCGGGCCTGTTCCTGCGGATCATCGTGGTCGCGTCCTTCGTGGGCATCGGCCTGCTGATCTGGATCATGGCCCGCGCCTTCAAGAAGAACTAGGTCCCGGTCGTACCCCAGGGCCGTCGGGGGTTCGTTCCGTTCGTTCCCCGGAGCCGTCCCCGGTTGGTTCCCCGGAGCCCCCGGGCCCGTTCTCCGGTCGGTTCCCCGGCCCGCGCTCACGCCCGGTCAGCGGCGGTGGGCCGCCGAGCGGTTGCCGTGTAACCCCCCGTACGATGACGGGTGGGCCCTCACCCGGCCCGGAACAACCCCCAGGTCCGTTCACCGAGCCGAGAAGGTCCCGCCGACCATGAGCACTGCTGCCGCACTCCCCGTTCTGAACCTGCTCGCCGAGGGCGAGGGGGGCAACCACGACAGTCTGAACCCGGCCCTGACCGGTGGCGCCGCACTGGTCATCCTGCTGGTCCTGCTCTTCATCACCACCCGCTTCAACCGGGACCGCTGAGCCCGGGCC
>NZ_JBHVET010000350.1:0-8376 GCF_042802135.1 Kitasatospora sp. NPDC057512 | reverse complement strand
CCTCCGAGGAGGACCGCCACCGCCGTGGTTCCGGGTTCCGGGTTCCGCCCGGCCGGGGCTACTGCCCGGCCGCCGCCCCGCCGCCCTGGAGACCGCCGGTGTTGCTCGGCGTCGGCTTGCCGCCGCCGGTCGGGCGTCCGCCACCGCCACCGTTGCCGCCGCCCGGCGGCGTGGTGTCCGTCGGTCCCGGCGGCTGCGTCTGGCAGCCGATCACCGGCAGGCAACTGTTGCCCGGGTTCGGGTTCTTGGTGTGCGAGGGGGTCGGCTGGTCGCCGGGGCAGTCCACGCCGGGCACGCAGGTCTGGGTGGGCTGCGGCTGCACGGGCGGCTGCGGCGCCTGCGTCTGGGCGGCCGGCGGGGCCGTCGGGCTGTCGGTCGTGGTCGGGGTCGTCGTCGCGGTGGCCGTGGACGGCGCGCCGGAGGAGTCGACCTCGGTGCCGACCGGCTGCGGGGTCGGGAAGTCCATCTTCTTCTCGTTGGCCAGTGCGGCCTTCATGTACCGGGTGAAGACATCGGTCGGGATGTCACCACCGTGGATGGACTCCTTACCGCCGGTGCCGTTGAGCGACTGCCGCTCGTGCTTGGTCGGGTCCTCGCGCCACATCGCGACGCTGGTCGCCAGCTGCGGGGTGTAGCCGACCCACCAGGCCGACTTGTTCTGGTCGGTGGTACCGGTCTTCCCGGCCACCGGGCGGCCCAGGTCCTTCGTCTTCTTACCGGTACCGTTCACCGCCACGTTCACCAGCACGTCGGTGACGTTGTCGGCGACGGCCGGCTCCAGCGCGACCTTGGGCTCCTTCTTGCCGAAGCCCGGCCGCTCCACGCCGCTCACCTCGACCTTGGTGACCGAGTACGGCTCGGCCTCCTTGCCGCTGGCCGCCAGGGTGCCGTAGGCGGTGGCCATCCGGATCGGGCTGATGGTGGAGGTGCCGAGCGGGAAGGTCGCCGTCTTCGGGTCGGCGAGGCTCTCCTTCTTGACGCCCATCTGCACCGCGATGTCGGCCACGTTCGGGCCGCCGACGTCCTGGTTCAGCTGGACGAAGGGCACGTTGTACGAGTACTGCATGGCCTGCCGCAGCGAGACGTAGCCGCGCTTGCCGGCGTCCTCGTTCTTCTGCCGGTAGGGCTTGCCGTCGTCGCCGATCACCAGTGAGCCGTCCGCCTTGCGGATCTCGGACATGTCGTCGGCCAGGTAGCGGCTGTCGGCGTTGATCCGCTTCGGCTTGCCCTTGTCGTCCTTCGCGGTCTGCACGCCGGTCTGCATCGCGGTGGCCAGCACGAAGGGCTTGAAGGTCGAGCCGACCTGCACGCCGGTGGCGTCGGCGTTGTTGTCGAAGTGGCCGTTCTCCACGCCGTCGCCGCCGTAGAGGGCGACGATCGCGCCGTCGCCGGGGCGGATGCTGGCGGAGCCGAACTGGATGTTGGTGTCGTTGTCCGGCCGCTTCTGCGGGTTGAGGTTCTCCGCCTTGACGGCGTCGACGGCGGTCTTCAGCGCGTCGACCTTGTCCTTCTCGAAGGTGGTGTAGATCTTCAGGCCGCCCCGGTCGATCATCTGCTGGGTGATCGTCTTGTCGGTGGCCATCACGTACTTGTTGGCGGTGTCGACCAGGTAGCTGATCTCACCGTTCATGTTGGAGTTGGGCTTCTGCGCGATCGGGTCCGGGAACGCGGTGCACTTGGCGCGCTCCTCCGGGGTGATGGCCTTGGTGTCCACCATCTGGTCCAGGATCCAGTTCCACCGGCCCTGGGCCCGTTCCTTGTTGGCCGGGTTGGTGGGGTCGTAGTACGCCGCACCCTTGAGCAGACCGGCCAGCATGGCGCTCTGACAGACGTTGAGGTCCTTGGCGTCCACCCCGTAGTACGCCTGGGCGGCCGCCTGGGCACCGTTCGCACCGCGGCCGAACCAGCTGGTGTTCAGGTAGCCCGTGAGGATCTCGGGCTTCTCCTTCTCCTGATTGATCTTCAGCGTGATGAAGAACTCCCTCACCTTGCGGCTGAGGGTCTGCTCCTGGCTCAGGTAGGCGTTCTTCACGTACTGCTGGGTGATCGTCGAGGCGCCCTGGGTCTCACCGCCCTTCGCCATGTTCCAGACCGCGCGGAGCATGCCCTTGGGGTCGATGCCGCTGTCGGTCTTGAAGCTCTTGTTCTCCGCGGCGATGACGGCGTCCTGGAGGTGCGGACTGATGTCCTTGAGCTCGACGATCTGACGGTTGGTCTGCCCCTTGCGGGTCATCTCCGTGTTGTCGGCCCAGTAGTAGATCGTGTTCTGGTCCTTCACCAGATCGTTCAGCTTGGGGACCTCGGTGGTCTGGTACAGGTAGAACACCAGGCCCACGAAGCAGCCGAAGACCAGCACGAAGGCGCTCAGCCACTGCTTCCAGGACGGCAGCCAGCGCCGGACGCCGGTCTTGCCGAACCGCGGGTAGTCGATGAAGCGCTTCTTGCCGGGGCCGGCGGCCGCGGCGGCGGAGGCTGCCGCGGCGTCACCACGCCGGCCACCCCCCTTGGCGCCCTTCTTCTGGGCGGCCTTGCGCATCTCCGCACGGGTCATCCGGGGCTGCTGTGCGGTCTCCCTGACCCCCGATGGGCGTCGTCGGCCGGCGCCGTCCGAGCGCAGCTCGTCGGGCCCCGGCCCCTCGCCCTGACGGCCACCGCCTCCCGGGGGCTGCTGCCCCTCACCGCCCGGGTTGGGCGTCCTTCGCCGTCGCTCGCTCATCTTCCAGCCACTCCTCGCCAGGCGTTTCCAGCCTGAAGGCAGGGTTCACGTCCGATGCCCGCCAACCGCCCTGATCCCGGAGGTGGTCCTCGTGCACACGCGACAGCGTACGCAGCACGGATATACAACTAATCGGACATCAGTTGCCAATGCCCGCAAAACGGCAACAGATCATTACAAGCCCGTTGCCAACACCAGCCGCGCGTCGGCTTGTGATCACATTCACGCGCGCCCCTCTTGCCCGTTCCGGGGGTCGGGTTTACTGTTCTCGATATATCGAGCCGATACATCGAAGCGGTATACCGCCGGATGCAGCGGCCGATCGGACACCGAGCGGGAGGAGGACGGCGACAGTGGGCAGGCGCTCAGGAGTGCTGGAGTTCGCCGTTCTCGGGCTGCTCCACGACGCCCCGATGCACGGCTACGAGCTGCGCAAGCGGCTGAACATCCTGCTCGGGACGTTCCGGGCGCTCTCCTACGGGACGCTCTACCCCTGCCTGAAGAGCCTGGTCGCCCAGGGCTTCCTCGTCGAGGACAACCCCGACGTCGAGTACGTCCCGGCCACCGCGCTCAACGGCAAGCGGTCCAAGATCGTCTACCGGCTCTCCGCCGAGGGGAAGCAGCGCTTCGAGGAGCTGCTCGCCGACTCCGGCCCGGACGCCTGGGAGGACGAGCACTTCGGCGTGCACTTCGCCTTCTTCGGCCAGACCGACCGGGCCGTGCGGATGCGCGTCCTGGAGGGGCGCCGCAGCCGGCTGGAGGAGCGGCTGGAGCGGATGCGCAACTCGCTGGCCCGCGCCCGCGAGCGGTTCGACGACTACACCGTCGAACTCCAGCGGCACGGACTGGAGTCGGTGGAGCGCGAGGTCCGCTGGCTCAACGAGCTGATCGAGACCGAGCGGTCCAACCGCACCGGCCGGACCGGCCCCGACGCCGGCGGCACCGCCGCCGGACCCCGCAAGACTTCGGACGGCCGTGGCCAGGAGACCGGGTCCCCGGACCCGTCCGGGCCACCGTACGACCGCCCGGGGCGCTCCGCCCAGGAGCGCTGACACCGCGCCAGCCCTGTGCCGCGCGGCAGGAATGGGCGCCTCGCGCCCGTGCACGCAGTCATCGAAGAAGCAGGACGAGTTCCGCCTACCCCGGCGGTCCTCATGAGATCACAGGGAGCAACCGGAATGGGTTCGGTTCGCGTAGCCATCGTGGGCGTGGGCAACTGCGCCGCGTCGCTGGTGCAGGGTGTCGAGTACTACAAGGACGCCGACCCGGCCGGCAGGGTCCCCGGGCTGATGCACGTCCAGTTCGGTGACTACCACGTCCGCGACGTGGAGTTCGTCGCCGCCTTCGACGTCGACGCCAAGAAGGTCGGCTTCGACCTGGCCGACGCCATCGGCAACAGCGAGAACAACACCATCAAGATCTGCGACGTGCCGCCGACCGGCGTGACCGTCCAGCGCGGCCACACCCTCGACGGCCTGGGCAAGTACTACCTGGAGACCATCGAGGAGTCGGACGAGGCGCCGGTCGACGTCGTCCAGGTCCTCAAGGACCAGCAGGTCGACGTCCTCGTCTGCTACCTGCCCGTCGGTTCCGAGGACGCGGCCAAGTTCTACGCCCAGTGCGCCATCGACGCCAAGGTCGCCTTCGTGAACGCCCTGCCGGTGTTCATCGCGGGCACCAAGGAGTGGGCGGACAAGTTCACCGAGGCCGGCGTGCCGATCGTCGGTGACGACATCAAGTCCCAGGTCGGCGCGACCATCACGCACCGCGTGATGGCCAAGCTGTTCGAGGACCGCGGTGTCATCCTCGAGCGCACCATGCAGCTGAACGTCGGCGGCAACATGGACTTCAAGAACATGCTCGAGCGCGAGCGCCTGGAGTCCAAGAAGATCTCCAAGACCCAGGCCGTCACCTCGCAGATCCGCGACCGCGAGCTGGGCGCCAAGAACGTCCACATCGGTCCCTCGGACTACGTGGCCTGGCTGGACGACCGCAAGTGGGCGTACGTCCGCCTGGAGGGTCGCGCCTTCGGCGACGTCCCGCTGAACCTGGAGTACAAGCTCGAGGTCTGGGACTCCCCGAACTCCGCCGGTGTCATCATCGACGCCGTGCGCGCCGCGAAGATCGCCAAGGACCGCGGCATCGGCGGCCCGATCCTGTCGGCCTCCTCGTACTTCATGAAGTCCCCGCCGGTGCAGTACTTCGACGACGAGGCCCGCGAGAACGTCGAGAAGTTCATCCGCGGCGAGGTCGAGCGCTGAGCGCAGCGAAGTTCGCGATTGTCGAGCACTGAGCGCTGAGCGCTGAGCTCCGAGCGTAGAGCGTCGGGCGGCTGACCGCCGCCGGCTCGCAGGAAGGGCCCGTGATCTCCGGATCGCGGGCCCTTCACGTTCTCGCGGCCAATGTTTCACGTGAAACAGCGGCCGGTTCCATGGCACTCTGGGCGGGTGGCGATCACCGAGAACGGCAGCACCCACCAGTCCGCGCACCGCGCCACGCTCCTCGACCTGATGAAGGGCCGCGACTTCCGGCGGCTGCTGACCGCCCGGGTGCTCTCCCAGCTCTCGGACGGCGTCTTCCAGGTCTCGCTCGCCGCGTACGTGGTCTTCTCCCCCGAGAAACAGTCCTCCCCCGCCGACATCGCCTCGGTGCTGGCCGTGATGCTGCTGCCGTTCTCGGTGATCGGCCCGTTCGCCGGCGTGCTGCTGGACCGCTGGCGCCGCCGCCAGGTGCTCTACTTCGGCAACCTGGCCCGCTTCGGACTGGGCCTGGGCACCGGCGCACTGCTGCTGGCGGAGGCCCCGACCTGGCTGTTCTTCGCCTCCGCCCTGCTGGTCACCGCGCTCAACCGGTTCATCCTGGCCGGCCTGTCCGCCGCCCTGCCCCGGGTGGTGGAGCAGGACCAGCTGGTCACCGCCAACGCCCTCTCCCCCACCCTGGGGACGGTCGCCGCCGCCTCCGGCGGGGGCATCGGCTTCGCGCTGCACCAGCTGATGGCCCCCGGGCCGAGGGCCGACGCCGCCCTGGTCACGGTGGCCGCGCTGCTCTACCTGTCGGCCGCGCTGGCCGCCCGGCGGATGGACCGCGACCTGCTCGGCCCGGAGCAGCACCGGGACCGCCCGGGGCTCGGCCAGGCGCTGGTCCGGGCCGCCGTCGAACTCGGCGCCGCGGTGCGCCACCTGGTCCGGGACTGCCGGCCCGCCGTGCACGCGCTGGCCGCCGTCACCGCGGCCCGGTTCTGCTACGGCGTGCTGATCGTGGTCGTGGTGATGCTCGCCCGGTACACCTTCAACGACCCGACCGACAGCGCGGCCGGGCTGGTCACCCTCGGCCAGGCGGTCGGCCTGTCCGCCGCCGGGTTCTTCGTCGCCGCGCTGGTCAGCCCCTGGTGCACCCGCCGGCTGGGCCTGGCCGGGTGGATGACGGCCTGCCTGGTCGCCCCGGTGGTCTTCGTCCCGGCGCTGGGCCTGAGTTTCACCCTGGTGCCCTGCCTGCTCGCCGCCCTGCTGCTCGGGGTGGTCACCCAGGGCACCAAGATCTGCGCCGACACGGCGGTCCAGGAGTCGGTCGAGGACGAGTACCGCGGCCGGGTCTTCGCCATCTACGACGTGCTGTTCAACGTCGCCTTCGTGGCCGCCGCCCTGGTCACGGCGTGGGTGCTGCCGCTGTCCGGCCGCTCGGTCGCGGTGGTGCTCGGGGTCGCCGGGGTATACGCGCTGACGGCGGTCCTCTACCTGCGCTCCGCCCGCCGGAGCCCCCTCCCCCGGTGACCAGGCCTTCCTGGGAACCCTCGGGGCTCGGGGCCGACGGCGTCCGACCGACTCGCTAAGGTACTCGAACCTGTCGTAACGACAGAACTCTGTTTCGGGGGACGAACTGATGAGTACACCGCCCAATCCGTACGGGCCGCCCTCGCCGGCCCCGGTGGGTCGGCCCGCAGCACCGCCGTACGGGGCGCCCGTTCCCCCGCCGGCCGCGCCGTACGGGCCGCCGCCGGCCTACGGACAGCCCGCGCCGCCGCCCCCGCCCGGCTTCGGCCCGCCGCCCGCCTACGGGCAGCAGCCGAACGGCCAACCGCCGTACGGGCAGCAGCCGTACGCGCAGCAGCCGTACGGACAGCCGGCCCCCGGGCCGTACGGCCAGCAGCCGCCCCCCGGGCCGTACGGCTACCCGCAGCCCGCGCCGCCGGTGCCGCCCGCGCCGGCCGCCAAGCGCGGCCTCCGCTCCAAGCTGCGGATCGTCGGGGTGGTCGGCGGCTGCGTGGCGCTGGCGGTGGGCTACTTCGTGGCCGGGCCGAGCGTCAGCAGCGCCAAGGCCGGCGACTGTGTGCACGCCAGCGGCTCCCGAGACGTCGAGATCGTCAAGTGCACTGACACCAAGGCGAATTACCGGGTGCTGTCGAAGTTCGAGGGCACCACGGACGTGACCCGCTGCAAGCAGACGCCGCAGACCACGAGCGCGGTCTCGGGCAAGAGCGGCCGCCGCTGGAACAAGAAGCGGTACGTGCTCTGCCTCGGCCCGCTGGCGCCCGCCACCACCGGCGTCCCGCCGGTGAAGAAGTCCTGAACTCTTCCGCCCTTCCTTCCCCGGGGGACCCCTTGTCCGTTCCGCCTCCGCCCCAGATGCCGTACGGCCCGCCACCGGGCGACGGCAACCCGTACGCCTCGGGCGGTTCCTACGGCGCCCCGCCGCCGCCCCCGCCGCCCCCGCCCGGGTACGGCTACCCGAGCGCCCCGCCGCCGCCCGAGCAGCCGTACGGCGTCCAGCCCCCGCCGGGCGGTTACGGCTACGGGTACCCGCCGCCGCCCCCGATGGACGGGACCACCTGCCGGTTCTGCGGCGGCTACCCCGCGGTCGACGCCACCGTCCGCGGCCACCAGGGCCTGGTCATCGCCTACCGGATGCTGCGGATGACCGGCCCGTTCTGCCGCACCTGCGGAACGGCGACGGTGCGCGACATGTCGGCCCGGACGCTGGTCCAGGGCTGGTGGAGCCCGGTGTCCTGGCTGCTGACCCCGATCACGCTGCTGCTGAACCTCGGCCCGAACGGCAGGTTCAAGCGGCTGCAGCCGCCCGTCCCGGGCAGCCACGGCCCGCAGCTGAACCCGGGCGTCCCGCTGACCAGCCGCCCGCACATCGCGATGCTGCTGGTGCCGGTCTCGCTGGTGGTCGCGGTGACCCTGGCCGCCACCGGCGTGCTCGGCCCCGGGAAGACCGACCCGGCCGCCGACCCGACGCCGAAGCCCACCCTGCTGACCTTCTCGCCCACGCCGCTGCCGATGCCGACCTACACGCCGCCGGTCATCCCCTCGCCGACCTTCACGCTGCCGGCGCCGACGCTCACCCTCCCGCCGGTCAGCACCCCGACCGACTCGGACAGCAAGGTGGACGCGGCCGGGGTCGGCGACTGCCTGTACAACGCGAACGGCACCAACCAGACCAACGACACCCACCCGAAGATCACCGTGGTGCCCTGCACCGACGCCAAGGCGCAGTACAAGATCGTCTACAAGTACCTCGCCACCTCCGACGAGAAGTCCTGCGAGAAGCAGCCGAAGTCGGACAGCTGGTACACCAGCAAGCACCCGAGCTTCCCGGCCCTGGACTACGTGCTCTGCATGAAGCAGATCAAGTAGCCCGGTACGGACGAGGGGTGGCCC
>NZ_JBHVET010000349.1:0-8389 GCF_042802135.1 Kitasatospora sp. NPDC057512 | reverse complement strand
GCCGCCCCCCGCGGCTACGCCCAGGCGGCGCCGACGAGTCTGGCGTGCAGGGCCAGGGCGGAGGCGTCCGTGAGGGTGGCGATCTGGTCGACGACCGTGCGCAGGGCGGCGCGGTCGTCCTCGGCCTCGCGGTACATGGCGGCGAACACCGGATCCAGCCCGTCGGGGGCGCGCTGGGCGAGGACGTACGCCAGCTCGGCGATCACGATCCGCTGCCGGGCCCGCAGCTGGGCCTGCTCGTCGCGCTGCATCACGAAGCGGACGGCGACCGCCTTGAGCACCGCGCACTCCAGCCGGACGTCCCTCGGCACCACCAGCTCGGCGGCGTAGCGGGTGAGCCGGCCGGGGCCGTAGCGGGCGCGGGTGGCCTGCTCGGCGGCCAGGCAGAAGCGGCCGATCAGCTGGCTGGTGAGGTCCTTGAGGCCGGCCCGGGCCCGGGCGGTGCCGTCGTAGGAGCGGGGCCACCACTCCTGGGCGAGCAGCCGGTCCAGGGCGGCGGCCAGCTCCTCCGGCTCGGCGTCCGGGGCGTAGCGCTCGGCGACCTTGAAGAGTTCGGCGCGCTCACCGGGGGCGCGCAGGACGGCCGGGTCGATGTGGCCGGCCTGGAGTCCGTCCTCGACGTCGTGGGTGGAGTAGGCCACGTCGTCGGACCAGTCCATCACGGTGGCCTCGAAGCACCTGCGCCCGGCCGGGGAGCCGGCCCGCAGCCAGCGGAAGACCGGCAGGTCGTCGGCGTAGACGCCGTACTTGGACGAGGCCGGGTCGGTGGGGTGGGCGCCCTTGGTCCACGGGTACTTGCCGGCCGCGTCGAGGGCGGCCCGGCTCAGGTTGAGGCCGACGCTGCGGCCCGGCCAGGGGGCGAGCCGGGCGGCGGGCTGCTCCTCCCGGGGCGCGAAGCGCTTGGGTTCGAGCCGGGTCAGGATGCGCAGCGACTGGGCGTTGCCCTCGAAGCCGCCGCAGGCCTCGGCGGCCTGGTCGAGGGCCTCCTCGCCGGTGTGGCCGAACGGCGGGTGGCCGATGTCGTGGGCCAGGCAGGCCGTCTCCACGAGGTCCGGGTCGCAGCCCAGGGCGGCGCCCAACTCCCGCCCTACCTGGGCGCATTCGAGGGAGTGGGTGAGCCGGGTGCGCGGGAAGTCGCTGCGCATCGGGGCGACCACCTGGGTGGTGCCGGCCAGCCGGCGCAGCGCGGCCGAGTGCAGCACCCGGGCGCGGTCGCGCTGGAAGGCCGTGCGGCCCGGGCGCTTGTCGGGTTCGGGGACCCAGCGGGCCTCGGCGGCGTGGTCGTACGTGATCGGGGCGGCGAGGCGGTGCGTGGTGTCGTCCATATGTCCTTCACGGTACGCCGCGCCCCCGACACGCGGGGTGTGCCGCGCACGAAGGGGTGCGGGCCGGGGCGTGAACGGTGCGCGGCGCGCGGGTGCCCGCGCCGGTGGGTCGGCCCCACCCGGCCCGCGCACCCCTCGCGCCCCCTACCGTCCCCCCGCCCCGGCGCGGGCGTCCTCAGCCCTTGATGGCCTTCAGTACCACCCCGGACATCGCCTCCTGCCCCTTGGCGTTGGGGTGGATCGGCGCCGACCCCTGGGCCGGGAGCGGCGGCTCCACCCAGCGCTTGTCCTCCCCCGCGCACATGTCGTGCCCGGCCGAGGGCCCGGCGAGGTCCACGAACACCGCGCCGGCCGCGTCCGCGCGCTTCTTGAGCATGCCGTTGAGCTGCTGCTGCTTCTCCACCAGGAAGGCCAGGTCTGAGGCGGCCACCGCGTTGCCCAGCACCGGCAGGCAGCTCGCCGGGTCGGCCGGGAGCAGCCCCGGGTACCCGATCACGTAGACCTTGGCCTTCGGGGAGCGCTTCTTGACGTCCTGGAGCACCTGGCCGATCCGGTCGCCGGCCGCGTCCACCTTGCGCTGGACCTCGTCGGTGCCGCTGCCGGCGGCGTAGTGGTCACGGCAGGGCGAGTCGCTGATCCGGTCCGCGCTGTCGGTGATCACGCCCTTGACGATGTCCACCAGGTTGGCCTTGGCGCACTCCGTCACGACCTCGATGAAGCCCGCGTCGTTGCCGCCGATCCCCAGGGTGACCAGCCGGGTGTCCGCGGTGAGCGCGTCCAGCTGGGCCGGGTTGGTGCCGTCGGCGACCTTCTGCGGGCCGGTCAGGTCCCCGGTGCGGGCGCCGCTGCAGCTGACGTCCTTGAACTGGTCGGCGGCGAGCGAGAGCCCCTTCGCCACCAGGGACGGGTAGTTGGCCCCGGAGCGGTAGCAGGCGCCCGGCTCGCCGACCTGCGGGGAGATCTTCATCCCCGCGGTGTACGAGTCGCCGAGCGCGACGTACGGGCCGGTGGGCGGCGGGGCGGCGGTCGGCGACGCGGCCGCGCCGGCCTGCGCGCGGTCGGACGCCGCGCCCGCCGCGCCGCCCGCCCGGCTGTCCGAACCGGTGTTGTCGGTGCAGCCGGCCAGCAGCGCTGCGGCCAGTCCGACGGTCAGGGCGATGGTCGGGCGTACGGTCCTCGGCATGGTCTCCCCCCGGAGATACGGGTCACGGTCGGCTCCTTGCGGCGGCCCGTCCCCCGGGCACATCAGGGGCCAACGAACGGTCGCGGCCGATGACTCCCGCCCTGGCCGAATCGCCTTCCGGCGGGCCCGAACCGGCCGGAAACCGACCCCGGGGCCGTCCGGGCACCGGCTTCCGACCGCTTGCGCGCGCCCTCTGCGGCCGGCCCACTCCGAACCGCCGCGCTCCGAACCGCGTGCGCGTCGGCCGCTCCGCGCCGACCACTCCGCGCCGACTACTCCGCGCCGCGCTCGTGCTCGGCCAGGAACTGCTCGAAGCGACGCCCCAGTTCGTCCGCCGAGGGCAGGTCCACCGGCTCGGCCAGCAGGCTCTCCCGGCCCTCCGCGCCCGCCACCGCGTCGTACTGGCCCTCCATCCCGCGGATCGCCGAGCGCAACTCGCCGTCCCCCTGGGCCAGCTGCTCCTCGATGTCGGCGTAGACCTCGGAGACCTGCTCGCGCAGCCGGGTGCCGGGCAGCACCAGCCCGGTGGCGGACTGCACCGCCTCCAGGACCTGCACGGCCGCCGCCGGGTAGGCGGAGCGGGCCACGTAGTGCGGGACGTGCACCGCGAAGCCCAGGACGTCGCACCCGGCCTCGGCCAGGCGGTACTCCACCAGCGCCTGGGCGCTGCCCGGCACCTGCGCCTGCTCGAACCACTGCGGGTAACCCGGAGCGAGGTCCAGCCGGTTGCCGTGCGGCGTCAGGCCGACCGGGCGGGTGTGCGGCACGCCCATCGGGATGCCGTGGAAGTCGATCGAGAGCCGGACCTCGAAGCGCTCCACCAGCGCGCGGACGGCGCGCGCGAAGCGCTCCCACTCGACGTCCGGCTCGGGGCCGGTGAGCAGCAGGAACGGCGCGCCGGCGGCGTCGTGGACGAGCTGGAGGAGGATCTCCGGCGGGTCGTATGACGTCCAGTGGTCGTGGTCGAAGACCATCGCCGGGCGGCGGGCCCGGTAGTCCACCAGACGGTCGTGGTCGAAGCGGGCCACCACCTGCGGCGAGCCCGTCTCCAGCAGGTGGGCCACCACCTGGCCGCCGGCCTCCCCGGCGTCCATGAAGCCCTCGAAGTGCTGCAGCAGCACGAGGCCGGCACCGGTGTCGCGCAACTGCTCGTTGGCCGCGGCAACGGCGGCCACGCCCTGCTGATCCAGCTCGTACAACGCCTGGAAGTCACGCACCGCGCACCCAACCCCGTTCCCTGCTCGTTCCGGTCGACCGGCTTCTCGTCCTCTGCAGCGTGCCGGGCACCGCCGGAATTCCCGCCCCGGCCCCCGTCCTGCCCCCGCTCCCCGGACGGACACGTCCACGGGACCGCGCCGGGGCCGTTCCGGAGCCGCTCCACGACCGCTCCGGGGCCCGTCCGACGGCGCCCCGGGGGCGCGCCCGACGGCCTCGGCCGACCGCTCCGGACCATGATCGCACCCGACCGAAGAGCCCCTGGTCACGGCCCTGGCGACGCCCCCGCGAGAGGCCCGTCCGCAGGGCCCCGGAACGGCCCGCGCGGCCATTCGCGTGCCGCGAAGTGACGCACCGCCTTCTGGCGGGTATCGTCCTCTCGCTGCCTCGCATCGTCGCGTCGTCGCCACGTCGTCCGTAACGCCGTCGGCCACGTCCCGGTCCGTTGCTCGGCCAGCCCCCACGACGCATCTTGCCTTCACCTGGCCGCCCGCTTCCCTTCGCGCTCTCGTTCCCTCTTCGGCCATTTCGCGGACGCACACTGTCCCCTCGCTGTTCCCGCCGGACCGGTCCGAGGACCCGTGTCCGTTCCGGCACCCCCGCGCCGCCCGTTCCGGGCCGCCGCCCCCGCCCCGTTCGACCGGACCTCCGGCGTGCGCGGGTACCCAGCGGACGGACCCGGGCCCAGGCGTACCCAGTCCAGCGCACCCCGTGCCGTACCCCGGCGCGGGAGGCTCCCTCCGACCGATGAAGGACAGAAGGTTCCGTGCCCGTACCTGTCACCCTCACCGGCCGCACCGTGCGGCTGGAGCCCCTCGCCGCGCACCATGCCGAGGCCATCGCCGAGGCCGGCGCCGAGGACCGTACGACCTACGCCTTCACCCCCGTCCCGCACGGCCTGGAAGCCGCCCGCGACTATGTCGCGCGGGCGCTCGCCGACCAGGCCGCGGGACGGTCGCTGCCGTTCGCGACGGTGAACGTCGCCGACGGCCGGGTCGTCGGCTCCACCCGCTTCCTGGAACTCGACTACTGGCAGGGCCCGATGGTGTGGCCGCCCGTGCCCGGCGTCCCGTTCGGCGATCCGGCCACGGCCGTCCCGGACGCGGCCGAGATCGGCAACAGCTGGCTCTCGCCGCGCGCCCAGGGCACCGGCATCAACACCGAGGCCAAGCTGCTGATGCTGCGCCACGCCTTCGAGACCTGGGGCGTCCAGCGGATCTCGATGCGCGCGGACGCCCGCAACATGCGCTCGCGCGCCGCCATCGAGCGGCTCGGCGCGACCTCCGAGGGCGTCCGCCGGGCGCACTCGCGCGGGCTGGACGGGGTGGTGCGCTCCACGGCGTTCTACTCGATCCTCGACGACGAGTGGCCGGCCGTCCGGGACATCATCGAGCTGCGGATCGCCGCCGCCACCTCGCCGAGCGCCCCGGATCCGGCGATCAACCAGGAGTGCCTTAGACAGGGCGGCAGCGGCGCCGGGCAGCTGATGATCACGGTCTGAGGCCGGCCCGGAGCGGCCCGTAGCCGAGGCCCACCGGGCCGGGGCGCGTCCGACCATCGGCCGCGCACCCGGCGGGAATCGTCAGAGACGCCCCAGGACGACCGGCAGGGTCGTGCGGTCGTCCCAGGCCCGGTGGCGTCCCGGGTGCGCCTCGACCAGCGCCTCCACCGGCCGCCAGCCGCCCCGCACCCGGGCCACCCGGACCCGGTAGACCTCCGCGCCGCCCACGCCGCGGTGCAGGTGCAGCACGCCCTCGGAGACCACGGTGACCCAGCGCTCGTCCGCGTCCCGGGCCCGCGGGCCGCGCCTGATCCGCTCCCAGTCGGCGTCCGACCAGAGCAGGTCAGGCACCGGGTGCGGGCGGGGCAGGCCGATCGGCGTCAGGTGCGGCTCGCTGGCCGCGCGGACGCCGCCCGGCGCCGGGAACGCCCACGCGGGCAGCGGCTCCCGGGCGGCCAGCCAGGCCCGCGGGATGCCTCCGGTGCCGGTGTGCGCGGCGACCACCCCGCCGGTGATCGCCGCGACGGTGTCCATGTCGCCGCCGGCCGCGACCGCCTCCCACACGGCGGTGCGGTAGTCGGCCAGGTTCCGGGCGGCGCACCACAGGGCGTACGGGACGGTGTCGACGGCGGAGGTCCGGCTGCCGTTGCCGAGCACCTGCGCGGCGAGCCGGAAGTCCGGCCGGGCGAGCAGCCCGCGGGCCTCCTCGAGACCGTCCCTGACCGCCCCGTTCGGGGTGAGGTCGGCCACCGCCGCCAGGAAGGCGTCCGGCGTCATCGCCTCCGTCCGCGCCCGCACCGCGTACGCGGCCGCCACCGCGACCGCGATCGCGCCGTCCACGGCCTGCGGGTGGGTGTGGGTGATGGCGGCGGTGTCGGCGGCCGGCCGGACGACGGCGGCCGGGTCCTCGCCGAACGCCGCCCCCAGCGGGGCGACCCGCATCGCGGCGCCGTTGCCGTACGAGCCCTGGCCGTCGAAGAGTTCGGCGGCCAGCCGCCGGGCGTCGCCGCCCTCGCGGACCAGCCGGAGCAGCCGGTTGGCGGCCGGGCCGTAGCCGCGGTCGAAGTCGTGGCGGAGGGCGAAGGCGTGGGTGAGGTCGAAGGTGTCGATCGCGCCGCGCTCGGTGTGGGCGGCGTGGACCGAGCACGCCATCTCGGTGTCGTCGGTCCAGGGCCAGGGGGTCGGCGGTTCGGTGCGGGCGGCGAGGTGGGCCCGGGCGGTCTCGGGGACGAACATCTGGGCCCCGAGGGCGTCGCCCACGGAGAGGCCGTTGAGGGAGTCCAGCGCGGGGCCGGTGTGCGTGGATGGAATGGTCATATGCCCTCCAGCTCAGCGGTTTGACCGCCGTCCCGTCAACACCCGTGGCCGACGGCCCCACCGACGGGGGATGTTTCGCATACCTCCGATTCCGGCGGGCAGGCACCGGGGCATGACCCGCGCGAACCCCCTCGACCCGGTCGCCCTGCTCGGCGCCGACCAGCAGCACATCGCCACCCGGGCCCAGCTGCGCCGGCTCGGGGTGCCCTCCGGCACCATCGCCCACCGGCTGCGGCCGGGCGGGCCCTGGCAGCAGGTCCTGCCCCGGGTGATCTGCCTCCAGAACGGCCGGTTGACGTTCCATCAGAAACTGCGGGCCGCGCTGGCGTACGCGACACCGAAGGGCCGCGACCCGCGAGCCGGGGAGGTGCTGCTGACCGGTTTCGCGGTGCTGGCCGAAGCCGGGCTGCCGAGCGCCGGGCACCCGTCCGACCTGAACGCGGTGGACATCCTGATCCCAGGTCAACGGCGGGTCGGAGACAGGGAGTTCGTCCGGATCCACCGGGCCTCCGGGGCGATGCCGGGCGGCTTCGAGCGGGACGACGGACTGTGGAGCACCACGGTCGCCCGGGCGCTGGCCGACCTCGCGCCGGGGGAGACCGGGCAGCGCCGGTTCCGGGCGCTGTGCGCGGAGGCCGTCCAGCGGCGGCACTGCGAACTCGGCGAGCTGCTCGACCAGTTGCTGTCCCGCCCGGGTGCGCTCGGACTGCCCCGGGTGGCCAGGGTGGTGGAGGACCTGACGGTCGGGGTGCGGTCGGTGGTGGAGGGCGAGGCCCGCGAACTGCTGGCGCACGCGGGGCTGCCGGAGCCGCTGTGGAACCCGGTGCTCTTCCTGGACGGCCGCTTCCTCGCCGTCCCGGACGCCTACTGGCCGCACGCCTGCGTGGCCCTGGAGATCGACTCCCGCGCCTGGCACCTGCGCCCCGCCGAGCACGAACGGGGCCTCGCCCGCGCCAACCGCCTCACCGCCGCCGGCCTCCCGGTGGTCCGCGCCACCCCGACCCAGCTCCGCCGCGACCCGGCCCCGGTGCTCCACGAGCTGACCGCCCTGGTCACCACCGGCCCGCACGCCCCCCACCCCCGCATCACCTGGCGCCGGGCGCGGTGAGGAGCGGGCGCGCGGCGAAGGCTGCCGAGGCCCCGCTCAGCAGCGGGAGTCGATCTCCTGGAAGGTGGCGTAGTGGTCGGCGGACCAGTACTGCTCGCCGGCGTCGCCGGTCACCACCCGGCGGGTGCCGCGGTCGTTGGAACCCGGGGTGACCACGGTGTACTCGTGGTAGTAGCCGCCGGACTTCTTGGGGAGGCGGCTCTCGCGGTTCTCGAAGACGATGCCGTCGCGGTTGTACGGGTAGGGACCGCCCTTGGCGATCAGGCCGAGGGTGTCCTGGGCCTGGCTGGGGAGCTTGGTGCGGCAGACGTCGGCCATGGCCGGGTCGGTCGGGACCCAGGTGCCGGCCGCGGCGGGGGTGGTGCCGGCGCCCCCGGCGGGCGGGCTCGGCTTGGGGGCCGAGGGCTTGGGCGCCGTGGCCCCGGACGTCGTGGCACCGGCGGCCGCGGTCGCGGTGGCGCTCGCGGCGGCCTTGGGGTGGCCGCTCCCCTGGTTGGCGAGGAGGTACCCGGCCCCGGCCAGGACCGCCAGGATCAGCACGGCCACGGCGACGAGCGGGTTTCTGCGGTTGGTCATGCGGTCCAGCTTGGCAGGCGGCCGGGCCGGGCCGGGCCAGCTACACACGTGGCCGCCGCCACACCGGCCGGTGCGCCGGCGGCGCGCAGACGTACGGCCGGGCACAGACGTATCGCCGGGCACAGACGTACGGCCGGGCGGGAACGGACGCCGTTGTCCGTTCC
>NZ_JBHVET010000348.1:0-8400 GCF_042802135.1 Kitasatospora sp. NPDC057512 | reverse complement strand
CGCCGAGACCGGGCACCTGGCGGCCGCCTCACGGGCCTGTTCCGCCGCCTGGCCGACGGGCTCGGCGGCGAGCACGACGACCTGCCCGGCCTCGTCCTGGTCGAACACCGAGGGCGCGGTCACCGCGCACTGCCCCGACGACACGCACCGCGAGGTGTCCGCCACCACCCGCGCGGCGGGCCGCTCGCGCCGCTGCTCCCCGTTCACCACAAGACCGGGACCTCGCCGAGGCCGCCCGCCAGCCGTTCGGAGTGGTCGCGCAGGCTGTGCGCGTCCACCGCCAGCCGCAGGCCGGGGAAGCGCCGGAACAGCGCGGTCAGCGCGATCTGCATCTCGGTGCGGGCCAGCGCGTTGCCGATGCAGTAGTGGCCGCCGTGCCCGAAGGCGAGGTGCGCGTTGGGGGAACGCGACGGGTCGAAGGCGTCCGGTTCCTCGAACGCCCGGCCGTCCCGGTTCGCGGCGTTGATCGCCACCAGCACCGCCTCGCCCCGCGCGATCGCCGTCCCCGCGACGGTGACGTCCTCGCGGGCGTAGCGGGTCAGGCCCAGGGCACCGGGCGCGGCCATCCGCAGGACCTCCTCCACGGTGGCGCGGGCCGATCCGTCGGGGTCTGCGGCGAACCGGTCCCGCCGACCGGTGTCGCTCAGCAGGAACAGGACCCCCAGGTCGATCCGGGCCGACGTCGTCTCGTGGCCCGCGAACAGCAGCCCCACCGCCAGGCGGGCCATCTCCTCCTCGGTGAACGAGGGGTCCTGCGCCTGTACGGCCAGGATGTCGCTGATCACGTCCTGGCCCGGCCGCTTGCGCTTCTCCTCGGCGATGGCGGACACGTACGCCTCGAACTCGGCCATGGCGGCGGCCCCGTCGGCCCCGCCGTACAGCGCGGCGATCCGCTCGGACCAGCCGCGCAGCAGGTCCCGGTCCGCGACCGGCACGCCCAGCAGCTCGCAGATCACCATCACCGGCAGCGGGAACGACAGGTGGTCGTGCAGGTTGACGGCGCGTCGCGGATCCCGCGAACGCTCCTCGTCCATCGCGTCCAGGCAGGACGCCGCCAGTTCCCCGATCCGCTCGCCCAGCCGCCGCATCCGCGGCGCGCTGAACGCGGGCGCCAGCATCCGGCGCATCCGCGTGTGCTCCCGGTCCTCCTCCTCGGGCGAGGGGGCGGGGCGCGTGTGCAGCGCCGAGGCCGAGATCCTCGGGGCGCCCTCCGTGTCGGGGCGCAGCCGGGAGAACCGGGTGTCGCTCAGGAGCAGCCGGGCCTCCTCGTAGCGGGTCACCAGCCAGGCCGGGTCGCCGGCCGGTGTCGTCACCCGGGTGATCGGGCCTTCCTCGCGCAGGTGCGCGAGCAGCGGCGCCAGGTCCAGGGCGTTGGGGCGCTCGAAGGGTAACTGCGGTGCGGGCGCGGTCATGGGTCTCTCCTCACCGGCCGAAGGGCCACAAGAGCAGTAACGCTTGACGGAGCCAGCGCTCTCCCTGCCTTTCCGGACCAGGGCGGACGAGTGCCCTTCCGGCCGACAAGTGAGAGTCAGCTCTCTCTTGTCGGGAGCGTAACACCATCGGCACGTACAGTCAGCCTCCCGAGCGCCCCGCCCGGGAGGAGGGCACCTACCGGCAGCGCCCGAAATGCTGTCGCTCCGCCGGTCAGGGACGGCTACGGTGCGCCGTTGTGGATGACGAAGACCCGAAGGATCTGGTCCGGCGTGGATACGACCTGCTGTCCGCGCACTACGAACGCGCGTTCAACAGCGAGACGAAGTACGGATCGTGGATCGAGGAGTTGCTCGGACTGCTCCCGGAGCCGGGCGCGGTCCTGGACGTGGGGTGCGGGACCGGAGTCCCCGTGGCCCGGTCCCTCGCCGCGGCAGGGCACCGTGTCACGGGCGTCGACATCAGCGACGTCCAGATCCGTCGGGCACGGGAGCTGGTGCCGGAGGCCGAGTTCATCCGGGCGGACGCCACGACCCTGGCGTTCCCGTCGGGGACCTTCGACGCCGTGGTCTGCCTGTACGCGCTGATCCACATTCCGGTCGGGGAGCAGCCGGCCCTGCTGGGGCGGATCGCATCGTGGCTTCGGCCGGGAGGCCGGCTCCTCGTCACCACCGGGCATCAGGCCTGGACCGGCACCGACGAGGACTGGCTCGGCGGCGGGGCCGCGATGTGGTGGAGTCACGCGGACGCGGCGACCAACCGGTCCTGGCTGCTGCGCGCCGGCCTGGAGGTGGCGCACGAGGAGTTCGTCCCCGAGGGCGACAGCGGCCACGTCCTGTTCTGGGCGCGGCGGCCCGAGAGCTGACGGGCCGTGCGGGGCCGTGGCCGAGCGGTCGCGGGACGTGCGCCGCCCACGGCCCCGGCGAGCCCTCCGCTGATAGGTTCCAGCGATGAGCGAGCAACTGCCCGACGGCGGCGTCGAACTGTCCCCCGACGAGATCGAAGCCCTCCCTGCCAGGTGGTCGTCCTGCTGGACCCCCGGTGAGGTCGCGCAGCGGTTGGCCGGGATCGGCACGCCCTGGTACGTGGCCGCGGGGTGGGCACTGGACCTGTTCCGCGGCAGGCGGACGCGCGCCCACGGGGACATCGAGATCGGGATTCCGGCCGCGGGCTATCCCGAGGTCCGCGACCGTTTCCCCGGGTACGCCTTCGACGCGGCGGGCAGCGGCCGGATCTGGGAGGACGCCACGCCGGAGGTACTGGCCGCCGTCCACCAGACCTGGCTCCGCGACCCGACCACCGGCGACTACCTGCTCGACGTGTTCCGCGAACCGCACGACCGCGACACCTGGATCTGCCGACGCGACGAGACGATCCGGCTCCCCTACCGCGAGATCATCCACCACACCCGGGACGGCATCCCGTACCTGGCCCCCGAACTGGTCCTGCTGTTCAAGGCCAAGCACGTCCGCGAGAAGGACCAGTCGGACTTCGACGCGACCGTCCCGCACCTGACCCCGGCTCAGCGCCAGACCCTGACCGGCCTGCTCGCCCGCGTACACCCGGGGCACCGCTGGCGCGCGGACCTGTAGCAGCCCCCACTGGGCCCCGTGTCAACTGCCGCCGGTCACTGAGCGGCGGCGCGGCTCTGCCTGAGGTGGATCTCGACGGAGCGGCACAGGCTCAGCGCATCGTGCGGGTCGTCGGCCCGGTAGCCGAACCGGCGGATGAGCAGCACCGAGTCAAGGGTGACGCCTGCGCGTGCCAGCACGAACAGCAGGGTGAGCAGGGCGGCGCGGGCGTTGCCGTCGTCGAACGGGTGGAAGAAGCAGACATCCAGGTAGACCCGGGCCGCCCTCGCGGCCAGCGGGATCCGGCCGTCGGCGGCCTGCGCCAGGCAGGCGTCGAGGCGGGCGCGGGTGTCGGGGCCGATCCCGTAGCGCTCCTCGCCGCCTTTGGCGAAGGCGGGGCGGGTGCGCAGCGGCGGCGGCTCGGGGGTGCCCAGCACGTGCTGCTGCCAGCCGCGCAGCAGCTCGAAGTCGAGCACGGCACCACGCGCCGCGTCGGCCCGCACCAGCTCCAGTGCGGTGAGCAGGCCGGCGGCGCGGGCGGGGTCCACGGCGGCGTCGAAGAAGCGGAAGTCCTCCGCCGCTCCGTCGCGGGCGGGGGTCACCGGCCCGCTGTCCGTGCCGTCCTCGCCGTCCGACCACGGCACGCTCTCGCGCACGGCGAGCCAGTGTTCCAGGTGGTCCGGGAGCTCGCCCGGGTCCGGCGACCAGTAAATGTCCTGCGGACGCAGTGGGCCGACGAGTCGCTCCGCGACGTCATCGGCCAGGACGGTGTCGGGTGCGGTCCAGCTCTTGAACCGGCCGCCGACCGCCTGTCGAACCAGTCGCTCGGCCGGCTCGGGGGCAACGCCCCAGTAGCCGAGGAACCACTCCAGGACCTGCCGGCAGTGCCCGTACCAGCCGCTCTCGGCGCCCGTCCGGTCGGCCACCTGCAGGATCAGGTTGCGGGCGGCGCGCTCCCACAGGATCCGGTCCGCGTCCAGGGTCTCCGGGTCCAGGGGGTAGGCCTCGAACCACTCCGCGAGCCGCTCCAGCCAGTCACGCCACTCGCACAGCGCCGCCACGACCCGGTCGAGGGTCTGCTCCGGGGTGGTGATCGAGTGCGATCCGCAGCACCAGTTCCCGACCGGCCCGCCATCGACGTCCCCCTCGCCGAGCGACCAGCGCCACCCGGCCGCCCAGCGGCCGTAGTGCTCCATCAGCACGTGCGTCATGGCGTCGGACCAGGGTTTGGCCACCTCCCAGGCCCAGTTGACCCTGGCCAGATCGATGGCCGGGTCAAGCCGGGAGGGCACCCGCCGCGCCGGCCCGAGGGAACGGATCACCCCCGCCACCGAGTCGGGGTCGAAGGGGTGGTTGGCGGGGTCGACGTCGTCCCAGGTCAGGTCTGTGGGGTAAAGCGTGTTGAGCACCGGGTCAGAGTGCCACGGGGCCCGGGGGCGCGAGCAACACCTTTTCCGGCAGTCCACAGGGCAGGGCACCACGCTCGTCGCCGCTGCTCGCCCTGACCGTCACCCGGCTGACGGCGGAACGCCGGTGGGTCCGCACCCGGGCTCGGGTGCGGACCCACCAGCGGTCAGAGGGCTACGGCGTCAGGACTACGGCCGGACGTCCGTGAAGTAGCCGAACAGGTCGGCGATGATGTCGGTGCTTCCGACGTGGTTGTAGATGTCGACCTTGCCGTCCGCGCCGACCGGCGTGGTGACGTGGTTGGGCACGGTCTGGCCGGCCAGCAGGTTGAGGTTGCTGGTGCCGGGGCGCGGGGCGCCGTGGGCGTGCACCGTGAGGTAGCTGTCCTCGGTGGTGTTGGTGGACGTCACGTTGAGGACGGCCGCCCGGGCACCGGCCGGGATGCCGGCGACGACAGTGGTGCTGTCCGGGCCCGGCTTGGCGAACGGGCCGGTGCGGGTGTCGGCCAGGCGGACGGGCACGGTCGGGGTGTACGTGGCCTTGCCGTTCGGGGAGTAGTAGCCGAAGACGTCGAGGATCACGTGGGTGGAACCGTTGTGGTTGTACACGTTGACGGTGCCGTCCGGGCCGACCGGGACGATGACCTGGTTGGCCTTGTCCTTGCCCGGCTCCGGGTTCAGGTTGGAGCTGACCGGCTTGGTCCCGCCGCCCGCGTACACCTTGAGGTGGGTGTCGACGGCGGTGTCGGTGCTGGTCAGGTTGAGCACCACGGACGTGGCGTCCGCCGGGACGCCGCCGACGCCCGCGACCTTCACCGCACGCGTCTCGCCGGACCCGAGCTTGCTGCTCTCGCGGGTGTCCACCAGCCGGCTCGGCGACAGCGGGGTGAACAGGTCGCCGCCGTTGGGGCGGTAGAAGCCGACGACGTCGACGATCACCTCGGCGCGGCCGGAGTTGAGCAGGGTGCTGATCCGCTTGGCGTCGCCGATCGGCACGGTGACCAGGTTGGACGAGGTGCGGCCGGCCGCCACGTTCACGTTCGAGGTGATCGGGCGGGCCTGGCCGGTCGGCCAGACGGTGAGGTGGGTGTCCTCGGTGGCGTCGGTGACGGTCACGTTCAGGACGACCGTGGAGACGTTCCCGGGCACGCCGTTCGCCCCGGGCGCGGTGCCGGTCGGGAGCGTGAAGGGCACCTCGGCGCCGCCCCGGAGGTCCAGGTTCGGGTCCTGGCGGGTGTCGACGAGCCGGTATGCCTCCGTGCGCAGGAACCCGGTCGGGGCGTACGCGGCCCGGAAGGGGTACGCGGCGGTGCTGGTGCGGCCGGCGGTGTCGGTGACCGTCACCGTGACGGTGTAGTCGCCCGGCGAGGCGTACCCGTGGACGACCGCGTCCAGGGTGTTCCGGGTGACGGCGGGGGTCCCGTCGCCGTAGTCCACCACGACCTTGGAGACCTGCCACGGCGAGACGGTCCCCGACGGGTCGACCCGCACGCCCAGCGGCGGGGCGTCGGCCGTGTCGAAGCGGTCCGGGACGACCTGCTGGACGGTGGCGCCGGCGGTCAGCGGCCCGGGGGCCGTGACCTGCACCTGCACGCCGTACCCGCCGGTGAACGGCTGGCCGCCGCCGGTGTCCACGGTGACGTTCGCGGAGAAGGTGCCCGGCTTGGTGTAAGTGTGCTTGACCACCGGGGAGTTCGAGGTGACCGCGGGGGTGCCGTCGCCGAAGTCGTAGCGGTAGGTCATCACGGAGGTCGGCCAGTGGGCCTTCTCCGGGCCGGTGGTCGCCGTCAGCGTGATCTCGGTGCCGTACGGGGCCCGCTGCTGGTCGGCCGTCAACTGGGCCGAGGTTATGGGCTCCTGGCGCTCGGTCGCCCCGCGGTCGTGGTAGCCCAGGCCGGTGCCGAGGTTCGGCCGCGACGGGTCGTCGGCCGGGTGCGCGGCCGGCACGAAGCCCGGCGCGGTCTCGTCGGCGGAGTCGACGACCTCGCTGTTCAGCGCGTTGCCGGACTGCCAGCGCGGCACCACGTAGTCGTGCGTGCCGGCCCGGCCGTCGGTCGCGGCCGCGAGCGACTCGGGCGTCTCGTGCCGGGTGCCGGCCCAGACGTACGGCGTACCGTTGCCGGAGTTCGTCCAGTACGGCGCGACGGTGTTCGAGCCGGCCCGGGTGTCCTTCGCCGAGGCGGCGGAGACCACGACCTCCGCACCCGCGGGGTTCGGGCAGGAGTACGGCGCGGCGGGCGAGAAGTGGTTGCGCACCACGTTGTTGAAGAGGTTCGACCCGGAGGAGTCGCCGGCCAGCTCGATGCCGGCCGTGCAGCCGTCGGCCACCGTGTTGTTGGTGAGGGTCGTCCCGGGGCTGTCGACGGCCTTGATCCCGGAGGCCTCGGTGCGGACCACCGTGACCCGGCTGGAATCGGTGACCAGGACCTCCCGGGCGTGCATCGACTCCACGACGACGTCGTGCACACCGGACAGCCGCACGTCGCCGCCCACCGCGGCGCCGCCGGCCGCGCCCCGGATGGTGATGGGCCGGCCGGGCTCGCCCGACTTCGTCACCGAGGTGCGGGAGCCGAACGTGGACCGGGCCACCTCGACGGTCTGCCCCGGCAGCGCCGCCGCGGTGGCCGCGTTGACGGAGCAGAACGGCTTCGCCGCCGTCCCCGTCCCGGAGTCCGAGCACGCCGGGTCCCAGGCGTCGACCCGCAGCACCCCGGGCGCCTCGTCGGCGGAGCCGGTGGTGGCGGCGGAAGCCGTGGTGGCGGCGGTGGGGATGCCACCGAGCACGGTGACGAGGCCTGCGGCGAGCAGGCCCTTGGTGCGGTTGGGGCGCACGGTGCGGTCCTCCGGAATGGGACAGGAGTCTGACCCGGTGGGCACGGGCCCGGTCGGGTGGGTCAGGCCGCGTGGATCGCAGGCAGGGCAATTATGACGAGGGCTCCGCCGGCCTTGATCACCGCCCCCACCTGCGACGACGCGCCCACGAGGCAGAGCCGGACGTCCCGGACAGTTCGGATGATTCGGACGGCCGGCGGCGCGAGCCGAGGCCCCGCAGGATCAGGTCGTCTTCCGCGGAGACCTGGTGAGCGCCCCCTGTCAGCCGTTGACCAGGACGATCTTCCCGGCCGCGTGGCCGCTCTCGCCGAGGTGGTGCGCCTGTGCGACCTGGTCGAGCGGGAAGGTGTGCACCTGAGGGAGTGCGAGGCGTCCGGTGGCGATGAGGTCGCCGAGTTCGGCGAGGACGTAGAGGGCCCGGCCGTCGTCGCCGCGGCTGAACGCCACCCGGTGCTCCCGGGCGCCGGCGAAGTCGGAGAGGGTGACGACTCGCTCGGGGCCGCCGGTGAGGTCGATGAGGTCGGGCAGCGCTCCGCTGCCGGCGACGTCGAGTGCGCGGTCGACGCCGCCGGGCGCCAGGGCGCGGACCGCCGGCACGAGGGTCGGGCCGTAGGCGACGGGCTCGGCTCCCAGCGCCCGGACGTACGCGTGCCCGGCCGGGCCGGCGGTGCCGATCACCCGCGCGCCGCGGGCCACGGCGAGCTGGACCGCGGCGCTACCGACGTTGCCCGAGGCGCCGTTGACGAGGAGCACGGTGCCGCCGCCCACGCCCAGCCGGTCGAGCCCGCGCGCCGCGGTCTCGAGGGCGGCCGACAGGGCGGCGGCATCGGCGAAGCGGACGGACGCGGGCAGCGGCGCCCAGTGCGACAGCACCGCCGACTCGGCCTGGGCGCCCCCGCGTTCGGACAGGCCGACGACGCGATCGCCGACGGACACGTCGGTGACGCCCTCGCCGATCTCGTCCACGACACCGGCCGCCTCGTGCCCCAGCGCCTGCGGCAGTTCCTCGTCCATCAGGCCCGCGCGCTTCTTCCAGTCGCTGGCGTTGACGCCGGCGGCGCGTACCGCGATGCGGACCTGGCCGGGGCCCGGGTGGGGGTCGGGAAGGTCCACGACCTCCAGGACCTCGGGGCCGCCGAAACGGCTGAACCGCACTGACT
>NZ_JBHVET010000347.1:0-8405 GCF_042802135.1 Kitasatospora sp. NPDC057512 | reverse complement strand
CCGCCCCTCACCGGACGGCGGGTGCGCGCGCTCAGCCCTTGACCGATCCCGCGGTCAGCCCCTGGGCCAGGTAGCGCTGGAGGAACTGGTAGGCCACGATCACCGGCAGCGAGGTCACCAGTGCCCCGGCGGCGAACAGGCCGTAGTTCTGGTCCTGTTGGCCGGAGATGATCCCGTAGAGGCCGACCGCGACGGTCTTGGAGTCGTTCGAGGTCAGGAAGATGTTCGCCAGGATCACGTCGTTGAGCGCGGCGGTCAGCGACAGGATGGAGATCACCACCAGCATCGGCGCGGCGAGCGGGAGGATCAGCCGGAAGAAGATCTGCGCGTGCCCGGCGCCGTCCACCTTGGCGGCCTCGTCGATCTCGCGCGGGATGGTGTCCAGGTAGCCCTTCATCAGCCAGGTGTTCACCCCCATCGCGCCGCCGAGGTAGACCAGCACCAGGCCCCACGGGGTGTCCAGGCCGATCGCCGGCAGCACGTCGCCGATCTTCGCGAACATCAGGTAGAGCGAGACCACCGCGAGGAACTGCGGGAACATCTGCACCAGGAAGACCGCCATCAGCCCGAACCGCCGGCCGCGGAAGCGGAACCGCGAGAAGGCGTACGCGGCCAGCACCCCGAGCAGGACGTTGAGCACGGCGAAGGTGCCGCAGACGAGAGCGGTGTTCCCCAGCCACCGGGCGAACGGGTACTGCCCGTCGGTGAAGAGCGCGGTGAAGTTGGCGAGCGAGGCGTGCCGGGGCAGCAGGGTGGACGACTGGAGCGTGCCGAGCGGGTTGAGCGCCGCGGAGAGCACGAACAGCAGCGGGAAGAGCGCGAAGCAGACGGCGAGCACGGCGATCAGGTGCCGCCAGCCGAAGCGGCGCAGCCACCGCGCAACGGCGGTGCCGGTAGTACTGCTGGTACCGGACGTGGCGGTCATGCGTTCAGCTCCTCAAGGGCACGGGTGCGGCGGAAGCCCACCAGCGTGATCAGCCCGACCAGCAGGAAGATGACGATGGACAGCGCGGCGGCGAAGCCGTACTGGGCGCCCTGCCCGCCGAAGGCCAGCCGGTAGGTGTAGCTGATCAGGATGTCGGTGGAGCCGGCCGTGCCGCCCGCGCCGTCGAACGGCCCGCCGCCGGTGAGCAGTTGGATGGCGTTGAAGTTGTTGAAGTTGAAGGCGAAGGACGAGATCAGCACCGGCGCGGCGGCGACCAGCAGCAGCGGGAAGGTGACCGCCCGGAACGCCGTCCACGGCCCGGCGCCGTCGATCCGGGCGGACTCGTTGAGTTCGGCGGGCATCGCCTGCAGCACGCCGGTGCAGATCAGCAGCATGTTGGGGAAGCCGAGCCAGAGGCTGGTGAGCACCACCGCGAACCGGGCGGTCCAGGCTTCGCCGAGCCAGTCGATCCGGGCGTGCAGCAGCTGGTTGAGCAGGCCGAAGTCCCGGTTGTACATGCTCTGCCAGATCAGGATGCCGATGAACGCGGGCATCGCGTACGGCAGCAGCATCAGCGAGCGGTAGACCCGCTGCCCGCGCAGCCGCGGGTGGTTGAGGGTGAGCGCGAGGCCGAGGCCGAGAGCGAAGGACGCGCCGGTGGAGAGCACGGCGAAGCCGAAGGTCCAGGCGAGGACGCCGAGGAAGGGGCCGCGGATGGCGGGGCTGGTGAGCACGGCGGTGAAGTTGGCGAAGCCGACGGTGCGGTGCCAGCCGGTGGGCAGGGTGCGCCCGGAGCCGTCGTCGGCGGTGTACCGGCCGTCCCGGGGGTGGTAGACGGTGTGGTCGCGGCTGTCGGTCAGGGTGTCGGCCTGCCGGTCGTGCACCAGGGTGGGCCGGGCCGCGGTGGCCATCGAGAGGCCCTGGCTGACGATGAAGGCGCCGTCCGCCGGCACCCGCAGCCCGGTCAGCTCGGCGGAGCGGGCGTTGACCTGGCCGAAGGTGAGCAGCTTCAGCCCGGGGGCGGCGGTGACCCGGCCGTCCGGCCCGGCCACGGTCCCGGCGGGGGCGGGGGCGAGGCCCCGGGCGGTGCCGGCCGAGACCTGCCCGGTGTCCGGGTCGGTGAGCAGCAGCACCAGCGGGCCGCCGTCGGTGGCGGTGGCGACGGTGAGCGCGTACGAGGGGCTGCCGGGGACGGGCTCGACGGAGTTCTCGACGAGGCTGTGGACCGCCTGGTCCTTGGTGAGCAGGTGGCCGTCGCCGTAGTCGGTGAAGGAGACCGCGACGATGTACAGCACGGGGTAGGCCACGAAGGCGAGGAACAGCGCGGTCGCGGGCAGCAGGTACTTGGCGGGCAGTCGGCGCGGCGAGAGGTAGATCCAGAACGTCGCGCCGACGGCCGCGGCCAGCACGCCGAGCGCGGCCCAGTGCCCGGCGTCGTACAGCCGGGGCGCCGCGTAGAGGGCGAGGGCGGCGACGCCGGCCAGCAGGCCGATCTTCGCCAGCTGCGCGGTGAGGGTGCCCGACCGGCGGGTGGCCCGGCGGGGCGGGCGGGGCGGGCGGTCCGGGGCGCCGGCGGGGTCGTCGTCCGGGCGCCGGCCGGCCTGGAGGGTGGGGGAGGTCATGGGTGGTCCCTGGTCCGAAGGGCGCCCGGAGGTGGTGGCCGTCCGGGTGTCGGCGCGCGCCGGGCTCGGCACGCGGGGGGCTCGGGGCCCGGGCGGACGCGCCGGAGCCCGGCGCGTCGGCTCAGCGCGCGGAGCCCAGGGCGGCGCGGATGGCCTCGCCGGCCTGCTTCATGGTCGAGGCCGGGTCGGCGCCCGCCACGATGCTCGCCTCGGCCTGGCCGAGCGGCCCCCAGATCGCGTTCATCGCGGGGATCGTCGGCAGCGGCTGGCCGTTCGCCCCGGCGGCCGCGAGGGAGCCGATGTCGGGGTCGGTCGCGGACGCCTTGGCGAGTGCGGAGGTCAGCGCGGGCGGTTCCGGCGAGGCCTGGTAGAGCGCCAGCTGGCCCGACTCGGAGCCGATCTCGTGCAGCAGGAACTCCTGGGCCAGCGGCAGGTTCCTGGCCTTGGCGGAGAGGTAGAAGGCCTGCACCCCGATGAACGGGCGGGCCTGGCCCTGGCCCGCCCAGCCGGGCACCGGCGAGATCGCGTAGGGCAGCCCGGCCTGCTTGAGCTGGCCCAGCGCCCAGGGGCCGGCCACCAGGTACGGCGTCTTGCGCCCGGTGAACAGCGCGATGGCGTTGGTGTCCACCGAGCGGTTGAACAGCCCGCCGCCCTTCTCGCCGTACTGCTTGAACAGCTCGCCGGCCGCGATCGAGCCGGGCCCGCCGACGCCGAGGTCGGCGGTGTCGTAGCCGCCGTCGGCCTTGGTGCCGAACAGGTAGCCGCCGGCCGAGGTGAACAGCGGCTGGA
Source organism: Kitasatospora sp. NPDC057512 (assembly GCF_042802135.1). Taxonomy (NCBI): domain Bacteria; kingdom Bacillati; phylum Actinomycetota; class Actinomycetes; order Kitasatosporales; family Streptomycetaceae; genus Kitasatospora; species Kitasatospora sp. NPDC057512. The sequence continues at coordinate 5,069 of NZ_JBHVET010000347.1, read as the reverse complement.
GCGCGTACGCGTTGCCCTGCTGGCCGATCGGCAGGGCGAGCGGGACGTCGCTCCGGCCGGCCTTGACGGCGGCCTGCCCGGTGGCGGCGAGGTCCTCGAAGGTGGCGGGCGCGTCCGGGGCGAGTTCGGTGTTGCGGAACAGCACCAGGTTCTCGGTCGCGTACGGCAGCCCGTACGGCCGGCCGTCGTGGTTCACGGCCTCCAGCGCGGCGGGCTGGAACAGCGCCTTCTGCGCCTGGGTGAGCGGGACGGGCGCGACGACGCCGTTCTGCACCAGGTTGCCCAGCCAGTCGGAGGCTCCGACCACCAGGTCCGGGCCCTTGCCGGCGTTGGTGGCCGAGACGTAGGCCTGCTGGGTGTTGACGGACTGCGGGACGACGGTGACCTTGACCCCGTGGTCCTTGCCGAACCGGTCGGCGAGCGGCTGGAGGGCGGCGGCCTGCTGGGTCTGCGCCCAGATCACCAGGTCGCCCTCCGCGGCCGGGATCGGCGCGTCGGTCATCGGCCCGCCCGGGGCGGCGCCGCTCGCGGCGGACGGGCCCGCGGCCGGGGTGCCGGCGGGCGAGGGGCCGCCGCAGGCCGTGACCAGCAGGGCGAGGACGCCGAGGGCGGCGTGTCTGCGGTAGCGCATCGTCCGAGACTCCTTCGTCTGGGAGGGGGTGGGGGCGCGGCCCGGGGCCGGGGTGGGTGGGGCCGGGCCCCGGGAGGGCGGGTCAGATGCCGTCCGCCGGGCGGTGCCAGCGGTCGACGGTGAGGTCGAGGCGGGTGTCCCGGTCGACGGTGAGCGGGTGCATGACCCGCAGGCCGTCCTCGTCGACGGCGTCCAGGCCCCAGCCGCGGGAGATGCCGCCGTCGAAGCCGGTGCCGCGCGGGACGGCGATCCGGCCGCGGAAACGCCCGGGGCCGTCGGGGCGGCAGGGCAGCGGGCCGAACATCACCGGCGCGTCGTCCGGGGTGCCGTCCGGCACGGTGACGACGACGTCCAGGACGGGACGGGCCGGCAGCTCCGGCGCCACCTCGACCTCGGTGCGGGCCTCCAGCCCGTGCGCCCGGACGGCCACCTCGGTGCGGCCGGCGGCGAGCGGGCGCAGCAGCCCGTGCGGCGAGACGGCGGCGACCCCGGGCGGCTCCGCCCGGTAGCCGGCCTCCAGCGCGGTGTACCGCACGCCGTCGGCCCGGACGGCGACCGGGTTGACGGCGCTCCAGGTCTCGCCGGGGGCGAGCCGCAGGTGCGCGGCGGCGGTGAGCGAGACGACCGGCGAGGGGGCGCCGAACAGGTGCAGCAGCGCGTGCCGGGCGCGGGGGCGCCAGGCGTCCTCGTGGTGGGGTGCGACCGGGTCCTCGTAGTAGAGGAGGTCGGCGCCGCTGGTGTAGCCGGCCTCGTCGAGGAGCTGGACCGCCAGTTCCCGCGCCGGCCTGGCCATGATCAGGCCCTCCCGGCCGCCGATGTCCAGCCAGAGCCGGCGCGGGCCGCGGCGGCGGTAGCGCTCGTACACCACCTTCTCGCCGAGGTCGGCCGGGTCGACGTGGGTGAGGAACGGGGAGAGGACGGCGGCCAGGCCGAAGACCTCGGGGCGGCGGAAGGCCATGTGGTAGGCGACCAGGCCGCCCATCGAGGAGCCCATCACCGCGGTGTGCTCCGGCCCGGTCCTGGTCCGGTAGCTTGAGTCGACGAAGGGCTTGACCTCGTCGGCCAGGAAGGCCTCGTAGCGGTGGCCCTTGAGCGGGGTGCCGGGCGTGCGCCAGTACTCGGCGACGTGCGAATACTCGGTGCCGCGCTCGGCGCCGGCGTTGGGCACGCCGACCGCGATCAGCTCGGGGATCAGGCCCTCGGCGTAGAGCCGCTCCAGCGTCCGGTCCAGCGCCCAGGTGGGGCGCTGCCCCTGGTCGAAGACCTGCTGGCCGTCCTGGAGGTAGAGCACCGGGTAGTCGGCGTCCGGGTCGTCGTCGTAGCCGGGCGGCAGGTGGACCAGCAGGTCCCGTTCGTTGCCGAGCCGTTCGGAGCGGAAGCCCGGGACGCGTTCGATCCGGCCGCGGCGCACGGCGGCGGCCCCCGCGGTGGAGGTGCTCATCGGGCCACCGACCAGACGTGCACGGCCGGGCCCTCGGCGGGCAGGTCGCGGCCGGGGACGAGCTGCGGCCCGCCGAGCAGGTGGGTGGCGTGCCACTCCCCCGCCACCGGCGGGTGGTCGGCCCGGCTGATCTGCACCAGGATCCGCTCCCGGTCGTCCTCGCGCTCGAACAGCAGGACGTCGCGCTCGGCGAGCAGCCAGCGCAGCCCGCCGCCGCCGAGCGCGCTGTGGCTGCGGCGCAGCCGGATCAGTTCGCGGTAGGTGCGGTAGGTGTGCTGGTCCCAGGCCGACTCGTCCCAGGGGAACGGCTTGCGACCCTCCTCCAGGCCCTCGCCCACCACCCCGACCTCGTCGCCGGAGAACACCATCGGGGTGCCGGGCAGGGTGAACAGCAGGGCCGCGCCCAGCAGTTGGCGCTCGGGGCCGGCGAAGCTGCGGAACCGGGCGGTGTCGTGGGAGTCCAGCAGGGTGAGGTTGTGCACCCGGCTGCGCCAGGGCAGGGCGGCGCCGAACGCCGTCATGGTGGCCCGCAGTTGGTCGCCGCCGTAGTCGGGGATCGGACCGGGCACCGCCCAGAAGTCCTTCTGGTCGTGCCGTTCGGCGAGCCAGGCCCAGACCGGGCGGGTGAAGCCCGCGTAGCTCATGGTGCCCTGCCAGCCGTCGCCGCCCAGGGCGAGCGAGGCGTCGTGCTGGTGCTCGGCGAGCAGCACGGCGTCGGGGTTGGCGGCCCGTACGGTGGCCGCGGTGGTGGTGGCGACCAGGCGGTTGAGCTCGACCTCGCCGCGCCGGCCGGCCATCTGGGCCACGTCGACCCGCCAGCCGTCCAGGTGGAACGGCGCCTTGAGGTACTTGGCGACGACCGAGTCGGGGCCCTCGTAGAGGCGGCGGCGCAGTTCGGCCGAGCGGTGGTCGAAGGTCGGCAGGGTGCGCACGCCGAGGAAGGTGGCGTAGTCCTCGGGTCCGTCCTCGCCGAAGAAGTAGAAGCCGGCCTCGGGGGCGCGCGGGTCCCGCTGCGCGGTGCGGAACCACTCGTGGTCGCTGCCGGAGTGGTTGAGGGTGATGTCGCCGATCACCTTGATGCCGCGCCGGTGGGCCTCGGTGGTGAGCGCGATCAGCGCCTCGTCGCCGCCGAGCGCCGGGTCGACGCGGTCGAAGGAGACGGCGTCGTAGCGGTGGTTGGAGCGGCCCTCGAAGAAGGGGGTGAGGTAGATGACGGTGGCGCCGAGGCGCTGGATGTGGTCGATCCTGCGGACCACGCCCCAGAGGTCGCCGCCGTACATCTGCTGGAGGGCGGCGGCGTCGCCGGTGTGCAGCGGGGTGTCCCAGTCGGCGGGGCGGGCCCAGGCGGCGAGCGGGGCGTCGCCGCCGCGGGCGTAGCGGTCCGGGAAGACCTGGTAGACGACCGCGTCGGAGGCCCAGGCGGGCGGGGCCGGGTGGGTGGTGAGGCGGAAGTCGGTGGCGTCCGGCAGGTCGTGGTCGTGGAGGCCGGCCGCGGTGAGCCAGCGACCGCCGTCCGGGGTGTGCAGCCAGAACCGGTAGTTCATCTCCGGGTTGACCATCGTCAGGCGGGCCCGCCACCAGGTCGCGTCGGCGTCGGTGCGATGGGGCACTGCGGCCTCGAAGTGCGGTTCGCCGTCGGGGACGGAGCGCAGGTACACCCGCTCGACCGGCTGACCGGCCGGCACCCGGACCAGCAGGTCGACCTCCTGGCCGAGCCGGGGCGCGAGGTCGCCGACGTAGCGCGCGGAGCCGTCGTGGTGCGGCTGGTGGCGGGCGGCGAGGCGGTGGCTGCGGGCCGTGTCCATGGAGCTCCTCGGTCGGGTGAACAGGGTAATGGAGGGCGGCGTTCCGCTTACCGGGGCCGACGAGGGAACCGTAACGGCGATGAAACAGTTGCGCAATACGTTGCTAAGGTTGTTTCACAGCCTCGCTGACTCACGGCCGGGGATTTGTAAGATGCAGGCTCGACCAGTCGGGAGGACCACATTGAGCGGCCCGTCACTACGGGACATCGCAGCCCGGGCAGGCGTCAGCGCCGCCTCGGTGAGCAGGGTGATCAACGACCGGCCGGGCGTCTCCGAGGACACCAGGCTCAAGGTCGCCGAGGCCATGCGGGAACTCGGCTGGCAGCCCGACCAGGGCTACGACCCGCACCAGGGCGCACTGGTCGGCATCGTCGTCCCCGAGCTCGACAACCCGGTCTTCCCGCTGCTCGCCTCCGCGATCGAGGTGCAGCTCGCCAAGCGCGGCCTGACCGCCGTGGTCGGCACCTCCACCCGCCAGGGCACCGCCGAGCTGGGCTACATCGACGTCCTGCTGCGCAAGGGGGTCTCCGGGCTGGTCCTGGTCTCCGGCCGGCACGCCAACCCCAACGCCGACCACGGCTTCTACCGGCTGCTGCACGAACGCGGCATCCCGATGGTGCTGGTCAGCGGCCGGGTCGAGGGCCTGGCCGTACCCACCGTCGCCACCGACGAGGCGCTCGGCGCCCGGATCGCCGTCGCCCACCTGCGCGAACTCGGCCACCGGCGGATCGGACTGGCCGGCGGCCAGGGCTACCTGCGGCCCTCGATCAACCGCCTGGACGGCTACCGGCGCGCGATGCGCGAACTGCTCGGCGAGGAGGCCCCCGCAGACTGGTACGCCGAGTCCTCCTACTCGATCGCCGGCGGCGCCGCGGCCGCCCGCCAGCTGTTCGACGCGGGCGTCACCGCGATCGTCGCCGGCAGCGACCTGATGGCCCTCGGCGTCGCCCAGGCCGCCCGCGAGGCCGGCCGCCCGGTGCCGGGCGAACTCTCCGTGGTCGGCTACGACGACTGCCAGCTGGCCGCCCACAGCAACCCGCCGCTGACCACCGTGCGCCAGCCGATCCAGGAGATGGGCGCGGCCGTCGCCGAGGCCCTCTGGAGCCAGCTGGAGGGGCACGGCGGCCAGGTCAGGGACTACCTGTTCGCCCCGGAGCTGGTCGCCCGCGAGTCCACCGGCCGGGTGCGGCAC
>NZ_JBHVET010000346.1:0-8407 GCF_042802135.1 Kitasatospora sp. NPDC057512 | reverse complement strand
GCACAGCGCCTTCACCTGTCAACCCACAGCAACGTGACCGGCATCACATCGCAAGGGGTTACGGCCGGACGGCGATCAGCTCGCGCCCGCGCAGGGTGTAGAGCACGCCGTGCTCGTCCGCGGCCAGCCGGGCACCGCTGTACCACTCGGCGTCCAGCCCGACCAGCACGGTGGCGGCCAGGGTGTCGCGGTCCAGCCGGAACAGGCTGCGCTCGCTGACCCCGTACAGGGCCCCGCCGAGCGCCAGCAGCCGCGGGTTGGCGCCGGACACCGCCCCCAGGTCGGCGCGCCGCCCGATCACCGGCGCGTACCCGGGCCGCCGCGAGCCGCACAGGTCGACGGTGAACGCCCGGCCGTTCACGGTCAGGCCGTACAGGGTGTTCCCGAGCACGGCGAGGCTGCTGACGCCCGCGCCGAGGTCGGTCGCGGTGCGCCACAGCTCGCGGCCGGCCACCGGGTCCCAGGCGGCCAGGTCGCCGCGCGGGCCGGTGGGCCGGGCGTTGTCGCCGCCGAGGAAGGCCTGGCCGTGCCCGGCGGCGACGGCGCGCACCAGCTGCTCGGGGCCGAGCGGGTCGGTGTGCACGGTGGGCCGGCCGCTGCCCGGGCGGTAGGTGACGAAGGAGCCGCCGCCGGTGGTGTCGGCCTGGACGCCGAGCAGCAGCAGGCCGCTGTCCGGGTCCCGGCGGATCACCTGCGGCCGGTTCTGCTCCTGCGGCAGCGCGGCCTCCTTGACCGGCGCCGGGTCGGTTCCCGGCCGGTAGCGCCAGATGCCCTGCGAGGAGTAGACGCCCAGGTAGAGGGTGCCGTCGTCGAGGACCACAGTGTCCTTGGCCTCGCCCGGCACCGGGAGCTTGCGGACGGTTCCGGCGGCCAGGTCGTGCAGGGCGAGCGAGCCGTTGCCGCCGACGTAGACCCGCCCGGCGCGGGCCGCGACCGACATGCCGAGCTGGGCGGCGGCGGGGGCGCCCGCCTCGACCAGGTCCCGGGTGGCGACGGCCCCGGTGCCGAGGTCGAGGGTCCAGACGGTGCCGCCCTCGGTGACGCCCGCCAGGGTGTCGCCGAGCCGGCCGAGGCCCCAGGAGTTGCCGTCCGGCACCGGCACCGCGAGCTGGTCGAGCGCGCCGGTGGCGAGGTCGTGGCGCCACAGCACGCCGTGCTCGGTGGAGGTGAACCAGAGGGTGTCCCCCCGGCGCTGGAAGTTGGTGACGCTCTTGGTGCCGGGGACGGCGAAGGAGCGCAGCACCCGGTGGTCGGCCGGGTCGAGCAGCGCCACGTGGGCGGGCGCGCCCTCGGTGGACACCGCCAGCAGGTCGTCGCCGAGGACGGTGATCCGGCGGATGATCGTGTCGCCGCGCAGGTCGGGCGGGGTGATGTCGGTGACGGCGCCGGTGGCCCGCTCGACGGCGTACAGGCCCGCCCGGGTCGCCCCGCCGCCGCCCGCGAGGTTGCTGCCGACGCCGAGGTAGGCGTGGGTCGCGGTGGCCGCGACGGCCCGGCCCTGGGTGGCGTTCGGCGCCGGGGAGGCGACCTCGGTGACGCCGCCGGCCGGGCTCCAGGCGTACAGGCCGGGACCGGCGGCCCGGCCCTTCTGCCGTCCGGTCGCGTAGAGCGTCCCGTCGGGCGCGACGGCCACGTCCCGCACGTCGGCGCCGGGGACGCTGCCGAGGGCGGTGAGCGTGCCGTCGTAGCGGTAGAGGTTGGCCGCGCCCGGGGCGTCGGTGACGCCGAGGTGGAGCACGCCGCCGTGGGCGGCCGAGCCCTGGACGAAGTTGCCGGTGGGCAGTTCGACGGTGGCGGTGACCCGGCCGGTCGGCAGGTGGTAGCCGATCACCCGGGCGGGGGCGAGGTTGCGCGAGCCGATCCACAGGGTGTCGTCGATCAGTGTGGCGCTCATCAGGGGGAAGTCGCTGTTCCCGGGGCCGAGTCCGGTCACCTCCGGCCCGTGGGCCCCGGGTGCGGCGGGGGCCGCCGCGGCGGGCGGGCCGAGCACCGAGAGCGCGGCCACCGCGCCGGTGCCGAGCAGGAGTTGGCGGCGGGAGGGGTTCACGTCAGGCATGGGGCTCCAGGGTCCGGTCACGGGCGGGGCGGGACGGGAGCGCCGGCGGCCGCCAGCAGCTCCCGGGTGTACGGATGGGCGGGCGCGGCGAACAGCTCGGCGGCGGGCGCCCGTTCGACCACCCGGCCGTGTCGCAGCACCAGGACCTCGTCGCACAGGTGCCGCACCAGCGCGAGGTCGTGCGAGATGAACACCAGCCCCACGCCGTGCTGTTCGCGGAGGTCGGCGAAGAGGTTGAGGATCTGGGCCTGGACCGAGACGTCCAGCGCGGAGGTCGGCTCGTCGGCGACCAGCACCCGCGGGCCGACGGCCAGCGCCCGCGCGATCGCGACCCGCTGGCGCTGGCCTCCGGAGAGCCGGTGCGGCCGGGCGTCGAGCACCGCCTCCGGCAGGCCGACCAGCTCGCACAGCCCGCGCGGGTCGCGGTCCCGCAGGCCGTGGGTCGTCAGCGGCTCGGCCAGCGCCTCGCGCACGGTCATCCGGGGACTGAGCGAGGCGTACGGGTCCTGGAACACCAGCTGTACCCGGCGCCGCAGTTCGCGTTCCTCGGCGCGGTCGGCCCCGGCCCAGGACCGGCCGTCCACCCGTACCGTCCCGGCCTGCGGGCGCACCAGCCCGAGCAGTGCGCGGGCCAGGGTGGACTTCCCGGAGCCGGACTCGCCGATCACCCCGACCGCCCGGCCGGGCGCGGCGCTCAGGCTCACGTCGTCCAGTGCCGGGGGCCGGCGGCGGCCGTAGCGGACGGTGAGGCCCTCGGCGACCAGGACGGGATCGGCGGCCCGCTCCGCCCGTCGCGCCTCGACGACCTGACGTTCCGTCACCACGGCCTGTGCCACCGGGAGATGGCAGGCGAACCCGGAGTCGCCGGTGTCGGTCCACTCCGGCGCCGAGGTCGTGCAGCGGTCGGCGGCGGCCGCGCAGCGCGGGGCGAAGGCGCAGCCGGGCGGCGCCTCCCCGGCCGCCGGCGGGCGTCCGCCGATGACGGTGAGCGGCGCGCCGGGCGGGCCGTCCAGCCGGGGCACGCCGGCTAGCAGCCCGGCGGTGTACCGGTGCCGGGGCGCGGCCGACAGGCCTGCGGTGGGCGCCCGTTCGACGATCCGTCCGGCGTACATCACCTGGACGGTGTCGCAGCTGCGGGCCACCACGCCGAGGTCGTGGGTGATCAGCAGGACGGCCGTGCCGGTCTCGTCGCGCAGCCGGACCAGCAGGTCCAGGATCTCCACCCGGGTGCTCGGGTCGAGTGCCGTGGTCGGCTCGTCGGCGATCAGCAGTTCGGGGCGGTTGGCCATCGCCATGGCGATCAGCACGCGCTGGCGCATGCCGCCGGAGAACTCGTGCGGCCGGTCGCGGTAGCGGCGCGCGGGCTCGGCGATGCCGACCAGGTCGAGGAGTTCGAGCGCCCGGGCCCGGGCCGCGCGGCGGCTCGCACCGTGCACCAGGGCCGCCTCGGCGAGCTGGCGGCCGACCGGCATCCGGGGGTTGAGGTGGGCCAGCGGGTCCTGGAAGACCATGCCGATCCGCCGGCCGCGCACCGCGCGCACGGCGGGCTCGGGCAGGGCCAGCAGGTCGGTGCCGTCGAAGCGGACGGTGCCGCCGGTGGTGCGGCAGCCCGGCGGCAGCATCCGGTTGACGGCCAGCGCGGTGAGCGTCTTGCCGGAGCCGGACTCGCCGACCAGGCCGAGGATCTCGCCCGGCCGCACGGTGAGGTCCACCCCGCGCACCGCCTCGCCGCCGCCCGCCGTGACGCGCAGGCCGCGCACCTCCAGCAGCGGCGCGCCCGGCGCCGGTACGGCGGCCGGGGCCCCGACGGTTGTGACGGCATCGGTCGTGGTCACCGCATCGGTCGTGGTCACCGCAGTCTCTCCCGGTTGAACGAGTCGGCGAGCAGGGTCAGGCCGAACACCAGCAGGCCGAGCAGGACGACCGGCGCCAGGGCGTAACCCGGGTGGAGGAAGAGGTACTTGGAGCCGGTGTTGATCATCGTGCCGAGCGAGGGGGCGGGCGGCTGGATGCCGAGGCCCAGCACGCTCAGGCCGCCCTCGGTCTTGACGGCGTGCGCCATCGCGACGGCCAGCAGCGCGGTGGTGGCGTCGACGACGTTCGGCAGCACGTGGCGGCGCAGGATCCGGCCGCGCGGCACGCCGAGCACCCGGGCCGCCACCACGTGGTCGCGGGCCAGCTGGGCGAGCAGGGCCGCCCGCGCCTGGCGTCCGAAGGAGGGCAGCGCGCTGAGCACGATGGTGGCCACCACGGTGCCAAGACCCGGGCGCACCAGCAGGGCGAGCGCGAGGCCGAGCAGGACGCCGTGCAGCCCGAGCAGCAGGTCGAACAGCCGTTGGACGGCCTCGCCCAGCAGCCGGTTCAGCCCGCCGAGCAGGCCCAGCGCGGTGCCGAGCACGGCGGCCGCGGGGACGGCCAGCAGGCAGACCAGCAGTTCGGTGCGGATCCCGGCCAGGGCCCGGGCGAGCAGGTCGCGGCCGACCTCGTCGGTGCCCAGCAGGTGGGCCGCCGACGGCCCGGCCAGGGCGTCCGGGCCCTGCCGGTAGGGGTCGGCGGCCAGCAGCGGGCCGAGCAGCCCCAGCAGCACCACCAGGAGGACGAGGAGCGCGCCGGTCCGGCCGCGCCGGGTGCGCAGCGCGGCCGGGAGCGCGGGCGGGGCGAGCCGGCGGCGGCGTACGGCGAGGGCGCTCGTCACCGGTCCTCCCCGGTGCCGGCGCGGGCGATCCGCGGGTCGAGCCGGCCGACCAGCAGCTCCGAGCCGAGCTGGACGAGTACGGCGACGGCCACCGCGAGCATGATCAGGGTCTGGGCGACCGGGTAGTCCCGCTGGTTGATGGCGTCCAGCAGCAGCTGGCCGAGGCCGTGCCGGGCGAAGAGCTGTTCGGCGACCACCGCGCCACCGAGCAACTCGCCCAGGTGCAGGCCGAATTCGACGCAGAACGGCGCCAGGCTGTTGGGCAGCACGTGGCGCGCCAGGACCCGGCGGGGCGAGGCCCCCTTGGCGACGGCCGTCAGCACGAACTCCTCCTGGCGGGTGCGGCGCAGCTCGGTGGCGAGCAGTCGGGCCAGCACCGCCGACCCCGGCAGTGCGAGCGCGACGGCCGGCAGGGCGAGGTACTGGACGGCGAGGTCCGGCGCGGTGAACAGGTCCCGCTCGCCGCCGGCGGGCAGCAGACGCAACAGGACCGCGAAGACGAAGACGAAGAGCACCGCGGTGACGTACACCGGCAGCGCGAGCAGCGCGGTGGCCAGCGGGTCGAGCACCCGGGCGAGCCGGCCGCGGCGCTCGGCGGCCAGCGCGACACCCAGCAGCAGGCCGAGGACCAGCATCAGCAGCCCGGCGACGAGGGCGAGTTGGACGGTGCTGCCGACGCTCTGGCCGATCAGCCGGGTGACCGGCTCCCGGTAGTGGAAGGAGCTGCCCGGGTCCCCGGTGAGCAGCCCGTGCAGCCAGCCCAGGTACTGGACGGGCATCGGCCGGTCCACGCCGAGGCTGCCGGCGAGCCGGTCGCGCTGCTCCTGGTCGGCCTCGGCGCCGAGCGCGGCGGAGACCGGGTCGCCGGGGGCGAGGCGGAGCAGCAGGAAGACGGCGACGGAGGCGAGCCAGAGCGTGGCCAGCGCGCCGGCCGCCTTTCTGGTCCAGTAGGGCACGGGGGTACTCCAAGGGGGTCGGAGGAGCCGCCCCAGGGCGGTGGGGGTCGCCCTGGGACGGCCGTCAGGCGGTGCGTCCGACGGTGCGGCGCGGCGACGGCGCCCGGCGGCGCGTCAGGCGGCGTGTCAGGCGGTGCGCCGGGTGTCGTCGAGCCGCAGGTAGCCGAGCGCGCTGGTGGCCACGCCGCGCACCGAGGAGGCGAGGGCGTAGGTCTCCCAGGCGTGCGCGAGGGTGATGTGGAAGGACTCGGTGAGCAGGTACTCGGACAGCTCGTGGTTGACGTCGGCCCGGGCCTGCTCGTCGGCGGCGGCGAAGGCGCGGGACTGGAGTTCGGCGTAGGCGGGGTCGGTGACGTGCGAGGTGTTCCGGCCGACCTGGAGCGGGCCGGAGACGGTGATCCCGCTCAGCGGGGAGACGCTGACCATGCCGTGGTTGGCGATGAACAGCCCGTCCAGCGTGCCCTGTTGGATCTTCGGCTGGAGCGCGGCGTTGTCCAGCAGCTGGACGTCGACGCCGAACCCGGCCTGCTCCAGGTCGTACTTGACCAGTTCCACGAGGGAGGCGAAGACCGGTGAGTTGGCGGCGGTGAGCGGCACCCGGGTGCCCTCGGCGCCGGCCTCCCGGAGCAGTCCGCGGGCCTTCTCCGGGTCGTGCGGGTAGCGGGTGACCTGGTCGGGGGTGACGCCGGGGGTGTTGGAGGGCCAGGGCAGGCTGCTCGCCTCGGCGTGGCCGCCGTACACCTGGGCGACGATGCGGTCGCGGTCCACCGCGTACTGGAGGGCCTGGCGCACCCGGCGGTCGCCGAAGGGGCCGCTGGTGACGTTCACGCCGAGGAAGGCCTGCTGGTAGGAGGACCTGGCGGACTGCACGGTGAAGGCCGGGTTCCCGCCGAGCACCTTGAGGTCGCGCCCGGGCACCGCGCCGATCAGGTGGGACTGCCCCGACTGGAGGGCGGACAGCGCGGCCTGGCTGCTGGTCACCGACCGGACGGTGATCCGCTCGAAGTGCGGCCGGCCGCTCTGCCAGTAGTGGTCGTAGCGGGCCAGGTCGAGCTGGTTGCCGCCCTTGAACGCCTGCCAGGTGAACGGCCCGGTGCCGTTGACCTTGTCGGCGGCCTTGCCGTCCACGTAGGTGCGGGCGTCCACCACGGGGTTGAAGGCCAGCGCGTCGAACAGGTTGCTGGTGGGCCTGGCGAGGGTGAGAGTGACCTCGTTCGGGGCGCTCGCCCGGATGTCGGCGAGCCGTTCCAGCAGCGGCTTGACCTGGGAGGACCTGGCCGCGCCGGTGAGCGAGAAGACGACGTCGTCCGGGCTGAGCGGGCGGCCGTCGTGGAAGGTGACGTCCTCGCGCAGCTTGAGCACGAGCCTGGTGCGGTCGGCGCTCCACTCCCAGGAGGTGGCGAGCCAGGGCACGGGCTGGAGGGTCTGCGGGTCGAGGTCGACCAGCCGGTCCAGCACCAGGTTGACGAACACCGGGGTGTCCGGGCCGCGGTGGAGCAGCTGGGTGGGGTCGGGGGCGGCGCCGTAGACGATCTGGAGGTCCGGCGCGGAGGCGGTGGCGGGGGCCGCGGCCCCGCCGGCGGCGTCCTCGGTGGCGGAGCGGCAGCCCGCCGCCAGCAGGACCGCTCCGGCGCTCAGGCCGAGGAAGCCTCTTCGGGGCAGGCCGTGGTGGCGGGCCGCGTCGCTCATGGTGGTGCTACCTCTTCGGTTCTCGGGGTCTCGGTCGGCGGGTGCGGTGTCAGTACCTGGTCACGACGACGCTGTCGCTCCAGGCCACCACGTCGGGGCCGCCGGTCGGGTAGGGGATGTTCTTGGCCGGGTTCCAGTTGGCCCGGTAGATGCCGGTCTTGAAGTACGGCGACTGGTTCTGGTGGTAGTTGTTGGGGCCGCTGTACGCGCCGACCTGCGCGCCGTCCCGGTAGACGGTGACGGCGCCGGGGGTGGTGTCGGTGGACCAGGTGATGTCGAAGGCCCACTGGTTCCAGTGGCCGAACTGCACGTCGCCCAGCGGGATCACCGCCTCCTGGACGGTGCTCGGGTCGGTCAGCCAGTGCACCTTGAGCCGCCAGCTGCCGTCCTTGACGGTCAGGGCGATCGGCGGCTTGGTGTCGCTGCCGTCGGCGAGCGGGTAACCGTGCCACTGGGCGAGGATCGTCTCGGTGGACGTCCGCACCCAGTCGGCGGGCAGGTAGTCGGCGAGGGCGAAGCGGTAGCTTCCCCAGCCGAGGGAGTTGACGGCGACCTCGGAGCGGTAGGAGACGCCGTCGTTCGGGACGCCGAAGCGGGCCGCCTGGCCGGTGCCTCCGGCGGGTGCGGGGGCCACGGTGATGCTGCCGTTGCCGTCGACGCGCTGGCGCGTCCAGGCGGCGAGGGTGCCGGATTCGAAGTCGTCGGCGAAGACCTCGGTGGCGGCGGTCGCGGCCGCGGAAGCAGGGGCGGCGGCGTGGGCGGGAGCGGCGGCGGTCACGGCCAGGGCGGCGGTGAGCACGGCGCCGGCGAGGCGGCCGGGGAGTCGGGACACGGGTTCTTCTCCATCTCGGGTTCGGGGTACGGGCGACCGGTGGTCGGGGCCTGTCGACGCGGGCTTGAGGACAGGCCCTGGGCCTGTCTTCGAACTCCCGTCGTCCGCCCGGAGGGCGGGCGGGGCGGCGTTGGGGTGCGTGCATCGCAAGGCGGAGGAGGGAGCCACTGCGGAGCATT